>NZ_LAYF01000001.1:0-245463 GCF_001588645.1 Streptococcus oralis
AACGACCACCATCTACCCATTTACCCCTTATCATTTTGCCTTCAGAATTAACATAGTAACGGCCACCATCTACCCATTCATTCTTGGCCATCTTACCATCTGATTTGAGATAATAATTTCCTACCCATTTGTTGCGAGCGTAGCTGCCTTCTGCTGTGAGATAATAATAGGATCCATAGTTTTTATCATAAATCCAGTCACTTTTAACCTTTTTTCCATCAGAATCAACATAATAACGACCACCATCTACCCATTCATTTTTAGCTCTCTTTCCATCTGATTTGAGGTAGTAATTTCCTACCCAGCCAGACTGAACTTTAGATTGTGATTTATCCTGTTTAGGAGTTGTTTCTTTAGTTTTTTCAGCCGGTTTTGGTGCTGGTGTTTTTGGTTTCTCAGCAGGTTTTTGAGCTGGCGTTTTTGGTTTCTCAGCAGGTTTTGGTGCTGGTGTTTTCGGTTTCTCAGCTGGTTTTGGTGCTGGTGTTTTTGGTTTCGCAGCAGGTTTTTGAGCTGGCGTTTTCGGTTTCTCAGCTGGTTTTGGTGCTGGCGTTTTCGGTTTCTCAGCTGGTTTTGGTGCTGGCTTTGGCGCTGGTTTTGGTTGCCACAGACCATCGTCTCCTACATAATAACGACCACCATCTACCCATTCATTTTTGGCCATCTTACCATCTGATTTTAGATAGTAATTACCTACCCATTTGTTGCGAGCGTAGCTGCCTTCTGCTGTTAGATAATAATAGGATCCATAGTTTTTGTCATAAATCCACTCAGCTTTAGCCATCTTACCATCTGATTTAAGATAGTAATTGCCTACCCATGTGTTGCGAGCGTAGCTGCCTTCTCCTGTTAAATAATAGTATGACCCATAGTTATTGTCATAAATCCATTCATTTTTAGCTCTTTTCCCGTCTGATTTTAGATAGTAATTACCTACCCATGCGTTTCGAGCGTAGCTACCTTCTGCGGTTAGATAATAATAGGATCCATAGTTTTTATCATAAATCCATTCACTCTTAGCCATTTTACCATCTGATTTAAGATAGTAATTGCCTACCCAAGCATTTTGGACATAGTTTCCCGAAGCATTTAGATAGAAATAAGAATTAGCTTTTTTATCAAAAATCCACTTATTAGTAACTTTAGTACCATTTTCATAGTACGATGAGCCTACCCAACCAGACTGAGCTGCAGATTTGGACTTATCCTCTTTAGGACTTGTATTTTTAGGTTTCTCAGCAGGGTTTTGTGCTGGTGTTTTCGGTTTCTCAGCAGGATTTTGCACTGGCGTTTTTGGTTTCTCAGTAGGATTTTGTGCTGGTGTTTTTGGTTTCTCAGCAGGATTTTGCGCTGGTGTTTTTGATTTCTCAGCTTGATTTGACGCCGAAGTTGTATTCTCTTTTACAACCTTACCATTTTTAGATGCATCCTTTTCTTGAGCAGAAACATGCTGAACCGAAAAAGGAAAGTCTCCAGTTGTATCTGATAATGCAATAAGTCCCAGTGTTGCAGTTGCTAAGCTGGTTACTAAAATTTTTTTTGATTTTTTCATAAAAATCTCCATTATTTTTATTGATTTATACTTATAGTATACCATATACTTAATTTTTTTTACATTCAAATAATAACTATTTATGAAAGCCCTATTTTAAAATGAAGTGCAACACAAAAGACATGTTCATCTGATATACTAGAGTTGCGAAAAACAGTATAAAGGAAGATGAACATGTCCACTAATTATTCTCATACAAGCACTTATCTGAAGCTGAGCGAGTAGAAATTGAAGCTTATTTAAACGTAGGACTCAAACCTGCTGAGTTTGCTCGTAGACTGGGGGAAACTGCTCTACTATTACTCGTAAAATGAATCGTGGTTCCATAACACAAGTGAAATAAGTCAATGGGCAGAAGATCTATTACCTACACCATTATGCAGATGCTACCCATAACCGTTATCAGTATGCTAGAGAAGCCAGCTATTATTTGAAACTATATCGTTTATCGGACGACTTTCTGAAAGAATTTACAGAAGCAATGGGAGAGAAACCAACGGGACATAGCATAGATGCCTTTGTTCACACCTATAAACTCCAAACCCTTTTTGAAATTGGAAAATCCATTCTGTTCTGAGTGGAAAGACAATAGGAGAACCTTCTATTTTGAACTTGGCTATAGTCCGCAAAAAAGCTGTTTGAGCTCACTCAAACAGCTTTAAAGATTCTCTCTTAATTAGAGGAACAACTTTGTTGCACTTGACTTGTCAATCAGTGTTAAAATAGTTATTCTAAATAATTAGTCGTCAAGATGTTGAATTGCATAATTAGCTTCTTCTTCTGTAAATTCTTCACCATAAGGCGAAACTAGTTGATTATAAATTGCTGACTTCGAGTTCTTAAACCATTTTCGATAATTCTTTGCTTTAGCTAAGGCGTTTGATTTATAATCTGCATTCAAATGATCGATGGCATATTGTGCAGCATCACTTTGAAATTTTTCTCCATATTTTGAAGTTAATTGCTTATATAAGCGTTTTTTAGACATATTTGCCCACGAGTTATAACTCTTTGCCTTTTCTAAAGCAGCAGAATATTCACTATTGGTTGATGATTTGGTTTCCCATAATCCATTAGCTCCTACATAGTAACGACCTCCATCAACCCATTCACTTTTAGCCATCTTACCGTTTGATTTAAGATAGTAATTTCCTACCCAAGTATTACGAGCGTAACTTCCCTCTGAAGTCAAGTAGTAGTACGAAGCATAGTTCTTATCATAAACCCACTCACTCTTAGCCATCTTACCATTTGACTTCAAATAGTAATTGCCTGACCAAGCATTGCGAGCATAGCTACCTTCTGATGTTAGATAGTAATATGAACCATAGTTCTTATCATAAATCCACTCACCTTTAGCCATCTTACCATTTGATTTTAAATAGTAGTTGCCTGACCAAGCATTACGAGCATAACTACCTTCTGCCGTTAGGTAGTAGTATGAACCATAGTTCTTATCATAAACCCACTCACCTTTAGCCATCTTACCATCTGATTTAAGATAATAATTGCCTACCCATGTGTTGCGAGCGTAGTTACCTTCTGCTGTTAGATAATAATAGGATCCATAATTTTTATCATAAATCCATTCACTCTTAGCCATTTTACCATCTGATTTAAGATAGTAATTGCCTACCCAAGTATTTTGGACATAGTTTCCCGAAGCATTTAGATAGAAATAAGAATTAGCTTTTTTATCAAAAATCCACTTATTTATAACTTTAGTACCATTTTGATAGTATGATGAGCCTACCCAACCAGACTGAGCTGTAGATTTGGACTTATCCTCTTTAGGACTTGTATTTTTAGGTTTCTCAGCAGGGTTTTGTGCTGGTGTTTTCGGTTTCTCAGCAGGATTTTGCACTGGCGTTTTTGGTTTCTCAGTAGGATTTTGTGCTGGTGTTTTTGGTTTCTCAGCAGGATTTTGCGCTGGCGTTTTCGATTTCTCAGCTTGATTTGGCGCCGAAGTTGTATTCTCTTTTACAATCTTACCGTTTTTAGATACATCCTTTTCTTGAGCAGAAACATGCTGAGCCGAAAAAGGAAAGGCTCCAGTTGTATCTGTAAGTGAAAGAAATCCCAGTGTTGCAGTTGCTAAGCTGGTTACTAAAATTTTTTTTGATTTTTTCATCAAAAATCTCCTTTAAATTTTTATTGTTTACGGTTACATTATAACACAAATATGTATTAATATATACTAAAAGCTATTAATAGATAAAACTCACAACACTATCACTTGCAACTCATACAATCCTCTCACTGCATTACAGCCATAGATAGTTTCCGCTTGCTCCAAGTCTGGCACAGTCAAGACTTTTTCCTCTACCTGTCCTGTTTCTAGCAAATGCTGACGGTAAATTCCTGGCAAAATTCCAAGTCTGATAGGCGGTGTGTAGAGTTTACCATTAATTTTTAAGACCAGATTTCCAATAGAGGTTTCAAGCAATTTTCCACCAGCAGTGTGATAGATGATTTCCTGTTCCCCTAGACTTAAGTGCGGTCTATGAGTTGTTTTAAAGTAGGTAAACGCTTGATTCAAATCTGCTTCTTGCAGACAAAGTTTAGCTTTGCAGAAACTTGGACTGAGGGGTGCTAAGAGTTGGCGACTGACTTCCATCCCTCCAGATTTGCTGAGGATGATTCGCAAACGGTAGTCTTGGTGGGAATCGCAAGCCTGACACTCTTTCTCTATCTTTTGTCTCAGGTTTTCTGAATCAAAAGGATAGGCAAAATACCGACTCGCCTTTGTCAGTCTTTCCAGATGTTGATCTTCAAACAACAAGTTTTTCTGGCTGATTTTCCCAGTCGTAATCAGTTGGAAACATGCTTGTTTACGATAGAGAACAGCCGCCTTTTGATGAACTTCACGGTATTCAGACTCCCAGGTGCTATCCCAAGTAATCCCTCCGCCAACTCCATAAATGGCTTGACCCTTGTAGAGTTGAATGGTCCGAATGGCGACATTAAAAATCCGGCGCCCACTTGGAAGCAAGAGACCAATCGTTCCGCAGTAGACTCCTCTGGGTTGGGGCTCCAAGTTCTTGATGATTTCCATGGTCGCAATTTTGGGAGCTCCTGTGATAGATCCACATGGAAAGAGCGAACGGAAGATTTCAACTAGGTCCACATCCGGTCGTAACTGACTCTTAATGGTCGAAGTCATTTGCCAAACGGTCGAATACTGCTCCACCTGACACAGACGCTCCACATGCTCACTTCCAACTTCAGAAATACGGTTCATATCGTTTCGCAAGAGGTCCACAATCATCATATTTTCAGAGCGATTTTTAGGATCCTGCTCCAACCAGCTAGCCTGGGCAAGGTCTTCTTGGTCAGTCACTCCACGCTGAGTCGTTCCCTTCATTGGTCGCGTTGTCAACTCACGGTCATTTTGCTCAAAAAAGAGCTCTGGGCTCATGGAAATCACTGCCATCTCATCATGTTCAACATAGGCATTGTAGCCCGCCTCCTGCTCTACCACCATACGATTGTAGATTGCAAAAGGATTGACACTCAAGTCTTGCTTGAGTTGGACAGTGTAATTTACCTGGTAGGTGTCCCCCTGACGCAAATGATGGTGAATCTGGGAAATAGCTTTTTCATATTCCTCTGCAGATGTTTGTTCCCGCCACTTTGAAGGCAAATCTACTTCCTCATAAGTCAGAGGAATAGGGGATGTTTCCACCCTATCGTGAACGGTAAAGTAAAGCAAATATTCGCCCAGTAGAGGAAGTTTGTGAACTGCTAGTTTTTTCTCAAAAGCAGGTGCAGCCTCATAGCTAACATAGCCCACGACATAATAGCCTTGCTCTTGGTAGCTTTCCACTTGTGCCAGCAAGTCTGCCACTTCTGATAAATCTCTCGTTTTTAACTCTTTGATAGGCTGGGTAAAGGTGTATCTCTCCCCCAAAGCCCTAAAATCAATCACTGTTTTTCTATGCATATCTTAAGTATAGCACAAAAAGGCAGATACAGACAAAGCTGATCTACCTTTTTTCATTTTACTAGTCCTATCTACTATTTAGTGAATAAATCTTCAGTAAATCCGTCTGATTTCTGCAAGAGTTGTTTGTAAACTTTCCATTTAAGATTCACTGTATTATCAAATTTATTACCTTGAAGGTCTTTTTCAACTGCAGCATCGAATAGCTCTTGAAGTTTTTCATATGTTGAAATCTTTTGACCATCAATTTCAATTTCTACAAAACCTTTCTCAGCTTTAGCTCTGACTTCTTTATACCATTCTTTCTTCCACTCTTCTAATGTATTAAATCTACCTTTAGAAACTTTTTGGATGATAAAGTCATCACCTAGACCTACGTTACCGGCTGCTTTAGATTCTTGTTTATACTTGTTAGATGCATACCCTAAGAATCCATCAAGGTAACCGTAGTAGCCCCACATACGGAATGTATTGTGTTTGAATGAGATTGAGCCAGCCGTACTCTTACTTGTGTTACCACCGTAAATACCAGTCATCATATTCACAACAGTATAAGCAGAATCGAATCCTTCAGTACGGTAATGACCATTACCTGGTAGCCCGTGTTTAGTAGCGAAGTTGTTATCTACAAGTTGATCAATAGCTGTCAGTTTCATACTCTTCTCATCATCATTTAAATCACGAACTAAATCCCATTGGTGTGGTGCACCTTCTAACTTATTATAGCTCGCTTTTTCGCGATATTTCTTATCGATTTTCTTGAACCACTTATCGTTAGTTCCAGTATTTTTCTTGATGACAGATTCTGCTTCTAAGTAATCAAGCATCATCATTGATTCGTTATAGTTCTTCATGTAGTGATCAATCTTCTCACGACTACTTAACATATTAGGATCATAGTTATAAATTTGTGTACCATCATTTTTACGTTCGTACGCCATATTTAATCCAAGTGAACCATATTCACCATTATAGTTTGTAAGAGATGGCGATTGTAGCATACCTTGAGCAAATGATTCAATATCTGTCCCTTCACGGTGACGCCATGTTCCTAAGTAGGCCATACGGTCATTGATATGAGTTGTTTCGTGAGTGAATGCAGATGTACCATAATCACTAATCATACTAGAGATAATGTAGTATACAGCCTCTGAATTTTGTGGGTTAGAAAAGATATAAGCATACGCACCCATACCGTTATATCCGTGCCATTTACCTGTAGGTCCATAGAACTCACGAACTGGAGCATAGTCAGCATTCTTATTATGACCCATTCGGTCAGACCATCCATTACCTGGAACATCTTGGTTATCCCAAATTGCTGATGGAACCATATTTTCAGATTTCAACAATTGATTACGTACATTATCAGCAGCAAGTCTTGACCAGAAGTCTAAGTAATTAATTTGCTCTTGTGCACGTAAATCGATTTCTTTCTTAAACGCTTCACGTTCAGATTCTGTATTCTTACCATATTTCTCAAATGCACTAAACGCTAGCGTATTGTACGTTGAAATTAAGAACATGTGAGCCTTCTTCGTATTAAGAAGTGGTAAAATGTATCGACCATGTTCACCGTTATTTAAGTTTTCATATAAGTGATATTTCTTATTAGCAAAATCAGGGTTAGATGATTGTTTCTCAACTACATAGTTAGTATGAGAAATAGCTTTCTTATACCATATATTCATATCAGTATCTTCTGTAAAGAGTTTCATGTTATATGTTAAGAAGTCATTTAAATTACCTTTACCTGTTGCTCCCGCAATCACATCACGATAAGCATCTTGAGTTCGGTCCCCTTTCAAGAAATGTTCACGTGAACCAATTTGAATCAATCTATCGATAACGCTAACGTTCTTACCATAAAAATCAGGCTTGAACATCATAAGGTCTTTAATGCTCATATCATTGTATTTAAATCCATAATAACGATTTAAATAAGTAAGAGCCATCATAATTTTAGCTTTGTTGTCTTCTACTTTTTTAAGAAGAGCTTTCATGGCAGCTTCATCACTATTCAATTGATGGTCTTCGTTTTCGGCTAAAGCTTTGACTAATTTATCCAAATTAGCTTTCGTTTCTTCAAAGCTTTCTTCAAGGAATAGATTTTTAATATAACCATCTTTACGACCATCAGTATTTTCTTCGGCTTTACCACGTTTGTCCATTAACGCACGCACTTCAGGTGAAATCAATTCAACACCTGCTAATTTTGCTTTAATATCGTTGATTAATTGTGTTCTATCTTTAACAACCATATTCGGTGTATAAATGACGTCACCAAGACCTTCGATACTATATTCACGAACTTGTTGGACTTGAGAATCAGCTTTACGTGTGACAACTTTTTCTTCCTTAGTACCGTCAGCATAGTGAATCAAAATCTTATCAATATCAGATAAATCTGTTACAAACTGTCCATTTTTCAAACCTGTAACAGAAAGAACTTCTTTCGTAACCAAGTTTGAACTAGCTCCCAATTTATTGGCCTGATTGACAATCCACTCTTTATTATAGAAAGGTTGTAATTTTTCGATGTTGCGATAAGCAAGTTCACGGTCAATTCTGTAATCTTGAGTATCTTTATAGGTCTCATCTAATGATTTTGTATTGTTGAGAGTGTCCTCAATTAGAGGTTTAATTTCAAACTTATCAGCAGTGATTCCCATTGCATCAATCTTGGTATTAGCTTCTTCGAGACCAATTTCTCTAATTCTATGCGAACGAGAATATTTGAACGAATGTTTACCTGCACTAACATCTTTTACAACAAAGTTTCTTTCAAGAGCATTATTCGTGAAGTATCCCCCATCGTAATCAATATCACCGGAACCATAGAATTCTTCACCGTTCTCAACTTTCATCATTGAAACATTATTTTCAAGTTTACCCCATACCCAGTTTTTGCTGATGAAACCTCCAACATCTACAGGTGATTTAACTTTAATTGTTCCTTTAGCGACTGAATTTCGTACAGTCCCATATTTACCGATGCCATTAGGGTCCGAACTATTGTCAACAGTAGACGCAAGACCAGCTGCCCGAGCCTTAGTTGCTGTAATATCAGCTTCTACATATGTTTTATTCGCATGGCCTTTCCAAATCTCACCCACAATACCAGCAAGATTCCATCCTTTATCCCCAACACCATCAATTTTACCAATGAAAGCAACATTATTAACTTTAGCGCCCTCACCATCTAATTTATTAACCACACCAGCAATATCATTTTTCGCAATAATATGGCCTGTAACTTTGACATTTTCGATTACAGCATTTTTAACAATTCTTGCAACAGGTGCAATATTTTCTGCCCAAGGCATATTAATATTCACATTGCCAAGATTGATATTCTTCACAGAAGCATTTTCAATACGCTCAAACAATGGTCGAGCGATATTATGAATGGTATACTGTTTTCCATCAACACTTGTTAAATGACCATTAAATACACCTGGTACATATTGTTTATTTGGAGTTGGAACATTTGCTGCGTTCAAATCTGCACCAAGCTTAAACGTCCCCTTACGATTAGCTTGCATTGCTTTTACCAATTCATTGAAATCGTAGTAGACATTCTCTTCGTGAGATTTTGGCTTGGCAAAATAATGAACATATTCTTCACTGAGTTCATTACCATTAGTATGCTGAACTAGATCAGGAGCTTTAGCAGTGACCTTGTATAGTGTTTTTCCATCGACAGTAACTTCTTCGATTTTATCCACAGCAAGACGGGTCACCTTATTATCATGCGTAGCGATTTTTAGATAGTATGGTTTTACATCAGTTGGAACAGAAGTTAAGAAGCTACTATCCGTTTCAACACCATCAGTATCAACACTTATTAAGCTTGTTTCTTTAATATTTTTGACTTCAACTTTTTTGAGGTCAATTCTTAGTGGTTCTTCCCTTAGAACTTCTTCTTCATCACCTTCACCACGGTCATAAACCATTTTGGTTTCGAGTTTATAATCCTTGTAGTACTGCAAATCTGTCAGGCTAGCTGTTAAGTTGTCTGGTGAAATAGTCAATGTTTTGACAATTTCATCACCCTTTTTAAGAGTTAGGGTAATGGATTTTATAGTTGCCTTACTTGGGTTTTCCAAATTGTAACGAATTTGAGATGTTCGTTTTAAATCTTTAACATCGATAAGCGACAAACTTAAAATTGGTTTTTCAAAGTTTTTAGTTCCTAATTTAACGATACGGTCTTGATCTAACTCCAAAACCTGTTCGACAACTTTTGGTGCTTCTTCAGTCTTCAGTCCTTTAATTGTCTTATAAGTCTTTATAACCTTTTTCTGTCCATCTTTTCCTTCTTTGACAGTAACTCTTTCACCTTTTTTCAGTTGATCATCTTCTTCAACCTTTTCCTTAAACGGAATCTTTTCAAGACTTTCTTCTACCAGAGTTCCTTCAATTGGTTTCGTACCACGACTTATTTTTTTAGTGACCGGTTCTTTGATGACAGTTGTAGCTGTATTTAAAACTTGGTCAGTCTCAACACCCTCAATAGTCTTATAAGTCGTTTTGGTAATTTGACTACCCTTTTCTCCATCTTGGACGACAGTTTCTTCATCCGTATACTTGGTTGGATCTTCGATAATTTCTGTCTTATAGTCAATCTCCGTAGTAGTTTCTTTCGTAACCGCGCCCTCAGTTACTTTATATTCAGGTAACTTTTCTTGAACTACCGACTCACCTTCTTTACCTGGCTCCTGAGTACCTTTAGCTTCAATCTTGCCTGTATATTCCGCCTGTGGTTCTTGAACTAAAGATTCTCCCTCTTTGCCTGGCTCCTGAGTACCTTTAGCTTCAATCTTGCCTGTATATTCTGACTGTGGCTCTTGAACTAAGGACTCTCCCTCTTTGCCTGGTTCCTGAGTGCCTTTAGCTTCAATCTTGCCTGTATATTCCGCCTGTGGTTCTTGAACTAAGGATTCTCCCTCTTTGCCTGGCTCCTGAGTACCTTTAGCTTCAATCTTGCCTGTATATTCTGACTGTGGTTCTTGAACTAAGGACTCTCCCTCTTTGCCTGGTTCCTGAGTACCTTTAGCTTCAATCTTGCCTGTATATTCTACCTGTGGTTCTTCAACTACCGACTCACCTTTTTTACTGCTTGTATTGGTACTAGATTTTGATTCTTTAAAGTAACCAACATACTCATATCCTTCAATATGAATAACACCTTTAGCCAAACCTTCATGTGTAGATGCAGAAATAGTTTGGTTATAAGAAAGTAACTCTTTATTTTCAAATGCAAAGGCAGTAAAAGGTACAAAATTGCTGACGCCGATAGAGCTAATTAACAGAATACCAAGTACTTTACTACGGTGTTTCTTGGAAACTAATAAAACCGCTAGTGAGGCTGTTGCCAACCCAAGACCTGCCAAAGCAAGCTCCTTACTTCCTGTGTATGGAAGTTGTTGACTGTTAGTCTCCTTCTTGCGATAAACTACATAAATAATATCTTCATCTTGAAATTCTGTAGGGACCTCATGGTGAATCAAGGCTTTTTCAGACTCGGTTAATTCCTGCTCCGCCAGATAACGGTAATGCACACTATGAACACCACCAATTTCATTGGCTTGCACCTTATCTACTAAAAAGGTACTGGCACCAAAAAGGAAGGCCCCGATAGCTACAGGACCTACCCCAACAGTGAGCTTACGAATCGAATATTTGGTAATTTTTTCTAGTTGTTGTTTTGTCTTTTTCATTCTCATGACTTTCTGATAGAATCTTGTGGATACTGTGCACGCGCACCTCCGATTAATTTGGGACGACTAGCTAGAGCCGTTACATGGGCATGCCCAATTTCTCTCAAAAGAGGGCGAATCGGAACCTGAACATGCTTGACATGCATGCCAATCGCAGTATCTCCGATATCCAATCCAGCATGAGCCTTGATAAATTCGACCTCAACTGGATCCTGCATAAACTTGAAGGCTGCCAACTGACCTGAACCGCCTGCATGAAGAGTCGGAAGGACACTGACGATTTCCAGACCAAACTGCTCTGCTACCTGACGTTCAACAACGAGGGCGCGATTAACATGTTCACAACCTTGAACGGCTAGATGAATCCCTTTTTCCTCTAGGATATCTAGAATAGTCTTCACAATGATTTCCCCAATTTCTTGACTGGATTCCTTGCCAATCTGACCACCTATCACCTCACTAGAAGAAAGGCCCAAAACAAAGATAGCTCCTTGCCTCAAATTAGCCTTGTCTATTACATCTTCTACAATCTGGCTTGTTGCTCTGTGAATGTCTTTTTCCTTCATACTTGATACCTCTTTTGTCACTATCTATCATATCTTTTTTTACTGATTTTATCAAGGCCAACTAATCATTCTGATTTTTAAAAGCAAAACTCCCAGAATTGACTGGGAGTTAGCTAGCTGCTATTTTATTGAGGTATATTTCAACTGTCGTCCCTTTTGAAGGTACAGAATCAATCTTCATCTGGTAATTGTCTCCAAAATGAAGTTTGAGCCGTTGGTCAACGTTTTGAAGACCAACTCCCCCACGTTTGAGCTGACTTTGACTACTATCGCCAGCAGCTTGGAAACCAACACCATCATCCTCAATGCGGATGACAAGCCCTATATCCTGTCTCTGAACAGAAACTTTAATATGGCCCTGACCTTCCTTCTCCTTAATACCATGGTAAAGAGCATTTTCTACTAGGGGTTGCAACACCAACTTGGGCAAGACCAGGTTACCAAAAGCAGGATCTTCAGCAATCTCATACTCCAGTTTATCACCATAGCGTTGTTTCTGGATAAAGAGATACTGGCGGACATGATTGATCTCATCAGAAAGAGAAATCAAATCCCTTCCTTGATTGAGCGCCAAGCGGAAATAGGTTGCCAAGGACTTGGTCACCTGAACCACTCGCTGACTATCCTGAAACTCAGCCATCCAGATGATGGTGTCCAAAGTGTTGTATAGGAAATGGGGGTTAATCTGGCTCGACAAGGCTTGAAGTTCATACTGCCGGGTCGCTTCTTCCTGCCTGCGCACATCTGCCATCAGCTGATCAATCTGATCTAACATAGCATTAAACTGGCGAATCACTTCTCTCAGTTCATAGGCACCAGCTTCCTTAGCACGAAGATTTTGTGTACCAGAAGCAATTTCCAGCATGGTTTCTCTAAGATCCTTCAAAGGGGCAATCCAGCGTTTGAGACTGAACCACACCAAGCAGAGACAGGCAAGAAGAGATAAGGCACTAGCACCAAGCAAGGTCCACATGAGTTGACTCCGAACCTGGTCTAACTTCTCCAACGAAGACACGCCTATCACCGTCCAATCTGTTCCTGTAATCTGTTCCTGACTAACGTAGGATTGATGGTCTAGTGTATAGCCCTGCCCCGTTTCGATGTAGGGTTTCATAGCCTCCATTTCACTCGCTGAGCTATAGACAGTACGTTTAGGATGGTAGACAAATTCATGGTTTTCATTGATGATAAAGGCAAAACCCAGCTGACCTAACTGGAGTTGGTTGAGATAGGCTTCCAGAGTTTCATAGGAAATATCCAAACGAAATACGCCAAGATTGGCCCCCTCTGCATCAACAAGTTCTTGAGTGACAGAAATAACCCACTGACTATCTGATTTACGAGCTGGGGTTAAAACTGGCTTAGCTCCCTGATGAATAGCCTTTTGGTACCAATCCTCAGCCATCATATCTGAGGAAGTTTTCATCTGCACACTGTCATCTGTAGAAATGACCTGACCGGATTTGGTGACCAGTACCACCGTTTTCAAGTCCTGGTCTGCCTTTAAGATAGTCAAAAACAGATCTCGGATTTCCTTGGCTTGGTCTTGGTTAGGATTCTCAGCATAGGCCAAGACATCCTTCTGCTGGGTCAAACTGGTAGAGGTGGTTTCTAATTTTTTGATATAAGACTGAATAAAGTGGCTAGTTTGGCTAATGGTCGTTTGACTATTGCCCTCAATAGTAGCCTCAATGGCTGATGAACTAGATTGATAGTAGAAAGTCCCAACCACAGCTAGTAGAATGAGAAAGACCAGAAAGATGGAAATAACCATTCTGACTAAGAGAGAAGAACGCTTCATCGGCCTTCCCCTTTCTTAAACTGACGAGGTGTCACACCTGCAATCTGTTTAAAACGTTGGGTAAAATAGTTCATATCTTCAAAACCAACCTTTTCGGCTATCTCATAAATCTTTAAATCCGTAGTCAGAAGCAAGAGCTTGGCCTGTTTGACACGCTCTCTCACCAGGTAATCCTGAAAAGGCAGGCCCAACTCTTTCTTAATCAAGGAACTCAAATAAGTCGGACTAAAGCCCAAGTCACTGGCCAAAGACTTCAAACTAAACTGACTGTCAGCTAGATGGGACTGGATTTTCTGAGCAATATTTCCCTCAAACTTATCGGTTAATAAATCTTGTAACTGCTCTTCTTTTTCTTCCTTGTCTAGTTTTTGCTTGATTTTCCCTAACATTTCCTCAATATCCTGACGAGAAAAGGGTTTGAGCAGATAGTCATCGACACCTAGTTTGACAGCAGACAAGGCATAATCAAAATCATCGTAACCCGTTAAAAATACCAAATGCACTTGTGGATAGATTTCTCGTACCAGACTGGCCAACTGGATGCCATTTAGCTGAGGCATGTTGATATCGGTTAAAATGATATCTGGCACCTGCTTTTGAATCAAGTCCCAAGCCTGCCTTCCATTTTCAGCCTGACCGATGATTTCCATATCGTAGGCCGCTACATTGACCAGCTTGGTCAAGCCTTGCCTTACCAGATACTCATCTTCTACGATTAAGATTGTGTAGGTCATGCTCTGCTCCTTTGTCACTTACTAGTATCAGTATAGCAAAATTCTCCTCTAACTGCTTAGGAAAGACTTCTTAATCGACATAATCTAGTAAATAAGCGTAGCCTTTTTCTGCCATTTGGTCTTTGGGAATAAATCGGATAGAAAGACTATTGATACAGTAGCGCAAGCCCCCCTTGTCTTGTGGTCCATCTGTAAAGACATGGCCAAGGTGAGAATCTCCAACTCGGCTCCGCACTTCCATGCGCGTCATATTGTAGGACTTATCTTCCTTGTAGGTAGCAACATCGGGGCTGATGGGTTGGGTGAAACTAGGCCAGCCACAACCAGACTCAAACTTGTCCTTTGATGAAAAGAGGGGTTCACCAGTTGCGACATCCACATAGATACCGGATTCAAATTTATCCCAATAGCGGTTTGAAAAAGCTCGTTCTGTTTGATTTTTCTGGGTAACGGCATACTCCTCAGGTGACAAGGTCTTTTTCAATTCCTCATCACTTGGTTTAGGATATTTGCTGGCATCAATGACAGGGTAGGCAGCCTGATTGACATTGATATGGCAGTAGCCATTTGGATTTTTCTTGAGGTAGTCTTGGTGATAATCCTCAGCCACCACAAAATTCTTCAAGGGCTCCTTTTCAACTGCCAGAGGTTGGTCGTATTTCTTAGCCACCTCATCAAAGACTTGGTTAATCACCTCCAAATCCTTGTCATCTGTGTAATATACGCCGGTACGATACTGAGTCCCCACATCATTTCCTTGTTTATTTTTGCTGGTTGGATTGATAATGCGGAAGTAATGAAGCAGAATTTCCTTGAGGGAAATTTGATTGGCGTCATAGGTGACATGGACAGTCTCTGCATGTCCTGTTTGGTTAATCAATTCGTACTTGGTTGTTTCCCCTCTACCGTTCGCATAGCCTGAAACGGCATCGGTTACTCCAGGAACGCGTGAGAAGTATTCCTCCACTCCCCAGAAACATCCTCCAGCTAGATAAATTTCATGCAAGTCTGCGTCTTTGCTCACTTCTGTTTTTTTCACTGTTTTTCCTCCTTGGCTAACTGATGCTTTCTCAATTTGCGAGCTATCTGTCTGCCCTGTATTTCGCATCAATAGAAAATAGAAACCAGTTATGGCTAGGAGAATGACCCCTGCCAAGACAAAAAGTTTTACTTTATCATTCATAGCCTTTCTCTACCCCATTTCTTTCAATTCTTTTAAAATCATATCCTTATCCATAAAACCTGGTTGCGTTTTGACCAGCTTGCCTTCCTTGTCTATAAAGGCTTGAGTTGGATAAGAACGGACACCATAACTTTCCAAAAGTTTGCCTGATGGATCAATTAGAACTGGAAAATTTTTATAATCTAAGCCCTTGTACCAGTTCTTAAAGTCTGCTTCAGATTGCTCCCCCTTGTGTCCAGGAGACACCACTGTCAAGACCACATAGTCATCACCAGCATCCTTAGCAATTTCATCCGTATCTGGAAGGCTGGCTAGACAGATAGAACACCAAGAAGCCCAGAATTTAAGATAGACTTTCTTGCCCTTGTAATCAGATAAACGATAGGTCTTGCCGTCTACACCTGTTAGTTCAAAATCAGCGACTGCTTGACCTTTAGTCGCAGTTTGCGCACTGACTTGTTCTGTTTTTGTTTGCTCCTTCATAGTAGACTCGTCTGCCATGTTTTTAGCCGAACAGGCTGCCAAGCAACAAATTGAGCCTACTCCAAGGAGACATGTTTGCCATTTTTTCATTTCTTTTTCCTCTCTATTCAAATAATGTAGTCAAAATGGAAGCATTCCCCAAAAGCACCAAGATTCCCATCACGATAATGAGAAAACCACCTACTTTTTTGAGGATTCCGAGATAAGGATGGAGTTTTCGGAAATGTTTCAAAACATAGCTGGAGGCGAGAGCTAGAACTAAAAATGGTAGCGCCAATCCCAGCGTATAGACCAACATGAGACCAGCTCCCTACCAAGCTCCTGAACCACCTGAAGCTGCCAAAACCAAAACAGATCCCAAAACCGGCCCTACACACGGTGTCCAAGCAAAACTAAAGGTTAACCCCAGTAAAAATGCCTGACTATAGCCGTTACCCTTTTGCCCTTGTCTCTTTAATTGTAGCCTTCTTTCCTTGTAGAGTCCCTGCAAATGTAAGACTTCCATCTGGTGCAAGCCCAAGAGAATGATAATCGCACCCGTCACATACTGAAACCAAGAAGCATACAGCAAATTGCCTAAAAAACCAGCTCCATAACCCAGTAAGATAAAAACAAAGGAAATCCCCGCTATAAAGGCCAGAGTTCGCAATAAACTTACAACTGAGATTGAAAATTTTCCACTAGAAGCCTGAGCATCATTCTTATCATCCAACAAGACCCCCGCATAGACTGGCAACAAGGGTAAAATACAAGGAGAAAAGAAGGAAAGAATTCCAGCAAGAAAAACACTGATAAAAAAGATTATATTGTCCATTGCCTTCCTCCATTCTTTGATTTGATAGGACTATTATAGCTCCAAAACTCCAGAAAAAACAGGGACAATGATAGGGAAAAATAGGAATTTAATCAGTTTATTTAGAAATCTGGCACAAAAAAAGCCAGACAAGGTCTGACTTTGATAGAAACAGAAAAGAGAATCACCTGTCTTCTCTGCTTATCTGGTAATAAATAAGGTCCGCAACGTAGTCTTTTCTCTCCACACCATTGGCAATAGTTTTTAGATAAGACATTCCCGCTTTTTCCATCACACGGCCTGAAGCTGGGTTGAGACTAGCGTAACGAGCTCTGACTTTTTGAAAGCCTGCTTGAGTAAAACAAAAATCTAACACAGCTTTCAAGGCCTCCGTCATCATACCACGACCCCAATAATCTTTTCCTAAAACATACCCAATTTCACAACTTAAATCTTCCTCGTGCATTTCAATGATGCTGATATCTCCTATCACATGCTCTGGGTTTTCTTTGAGACAAATGGCCCATTTGTAATAGTTGGGATTGGTATAGGATGCAGCCCAATTTCGAATTGAGTTCCGAGTCACCTCAACATCAGGATGAGGATCCCAGGTGACATAGGCCAGATTCTCAGCAGACGAAGCCCAATTTTGAAACATGGCTTCCGCATCACTCTCCACAAATCTTCTCAAGATCAAACGTTCTGTCTGTAATATTTGCGTACCGATTGCTTTCATAATGTTACCTCGCTTTCTAAGCTTAAGGCTCAAGCTAAAAAGGTCCCCCGGACCTTCCTCGCTTTCTCATTTCTAGGCTCAGGGTAAAAAGACTATACTCAGTAACAGCTAGAAAACAAGTGTTTTATCTAATCCCTTGACGCAGTCGCTGTCTGGTTTGAAATGCGCTTTACCAAGCTTTTTCAAACCTAGTCATCGTTGCGGGGGTGAGATAAGGAAAATCGAACTCTACGAGTTACCTAATCTGACTCGTTTTCTTATTTCTAGACTCGTTCTGAAAACCTCCACTGGAGGTTATTCTTGCTCTCGATTTTCAAGGCAAGAAGCTAAAAAGGTCCCCCGGACCTTTTTACTCCCAAAAGTCATCAAAGACGGTGATTGGTAGGTGGCGTTTGTGTTGGCCTTTGTGCCACCAGTTTTCGATAGTCGCTTGGGCTTCTGGACTGATGGTTTTGCCTTCAAGGTAGTTATCAATTTCATTGTATGTGACTCCCAAGGCTACTTCATCTGCAAGGCCTGGTTTGTCTTCTTCCAAATCTGCTGTTGGGATTTTTTCATAAAGGGCTGGGTCTGCACCAAGTTCCTTCAAGAGTTGTTTTCCTTGGCGTTTATTGAGGCGATAAAGAGGGAGAATGTCTGCACCACCGTCACCAAACTTAGTAAAAAAGCCTGTGATATTTTCCGCAGCATGGTCTGTTCCAATGACAGCTCCGCTATGGGCACCCGCAATGGCATATTGGGCAATCATACGACTACGAGCCTTAATATTGCCCTTGTTAAAGTCTGAAACAGGACTTCCTGTCGCTTCAACTGCAGCTGCCATGGCATCAGCTGATTCCTTGATATTCACAACCAAGCTGACATCTGGCTGGATGAAAGCAAGAGCTTTTTGAGCATCTGCTTCATCAGCTTGCACGCCATAGGGCAGGCGGACAGCGATAAATTGGTAGCTGTCATCTCCTGTCTCAGCTCGCATTTCTTCCATCGCTAATTGTGCCAAGCGCCCTGCCAAGGTTGAGTCTTGTCCTCCAGAAATTCCTAGTACAAAGGTTTTAAGGAAGGGATGTTTTTTCAAGTATCTTTTTAAGAAGTCAATCGAACGACGGATTTCATCCTGGGCGTCAATCACTGGCTTGACACCTAGTTTCTGGATAATGGTCTCTTGCAAACTCATTCTTCTTCTCCTTCACCAAGGGCTTCCTTGCGCATCTTATCAATCAAATCCATCTTATCTTGCCAAATATCACGCGCCAAGTCCACTGGATAGTGCTGCGGATTGAGCACGCGTTTGTATTCATCCCATAGCTTGTCAAATTCCTTACGGGCATAATCCTGAATCTCAGTCAAACTAGGCAAGTTGTAAACTAATGTTCCTGCTTTGAAGATGTCCACTAAGAGAGGAACAGCATCAAAATTACGAACGGTCTTTTTGATATAGGTATAGGTCGGATGGAACATCTTGATTTCAGTCATGCCACTCACATCCACACCGTCATAGGTGATGTAGTCACCTTCTGACTTACCTTTTTCACGACTAGTAATGCGCCATACCTGCTTCTTACCTGGGGTCGATACTTTTTCAGCATTGCTTGAAAGCTTGATGGTATTGCGCATCTTACCAGTTTCATCTTCAATAGCCACAATCTTATAAACCGCTCCAAGGGCTGGCTGATCATAGGCTGTAATCAGCTTGGTTCCCACCCCCCAAACGTCAATCTTAGCGTGTTGCATTTTGAGGTTAAGGATAGTATTTTCATCGAGGTCATTGGAAGCGTAAATTTTGGCATCTGGATATCCAGCCTCATCTAACTGTTGGCGAACTTTCTTGGAAATATAGGCTATATCCCCTGAGTCGATACGAACGCCTTTAAAATTAATCTTGTCTCCCAGTTCACGAGCTACCTGAATAGCAGCTGGCACACCGATGCGAAGCGTATCATATGTATCTACTAGAAAGACACAGTCACGATGGGTTGATGCATAAGCCTTGAAGGCTTCATAGTCGTTCCCATAGACCTGTACCAAGGCATGGGCATGAGTCCCCAATACTGGAATACCAAAGAGTTTCCCTGCCCGCACGTTGCTGGTTCCATTAGCCCCACCAATCACGGCTGCGCGTGTTCCCCAGATAGCTGCATCCATTTCTTGCGCACGACGTGTCCCGAACTCCATCAAGGGTTCATCCTCAATGACCGAACGAATACGTGCTGCCTTAGTCGCTATCAAGGTTTGAAAGTTAACGATGTTCAAGAGAGCCGTTTCGACCAATTGACATTGGGCTAGAGGACCTTCCACCTGTACAATCGGTTCATTAGCAAAAACCAAGTCCCCTTCCTGAGCAGAACGAACCGTCAACTCCAACTTGAGATTGCGGAGGTAGTCTAAGAACGCCCCATGATACCCAAGCGACTCCAAGTAGTCAATATCGCTATCTGAAAAGCGTAAGTCTTCAAGATAATGTACAATTCTTTCCAAACCAGCGAATACTGCATAGCCGTTCTGAAAAGGTTGCTGGCGGAAATAAACTTCAAAGACCGCCTTTTTATTGTGAATTCCTTGGTCAAAGTAAACTTGCATCATGTTAATCTGGTACAAGTCCGTGTGCAATGTCAAACTATCATCTGGATACATCTGTTTTCCTTCTTCCTACTTTACAAAGGTATGAACGTATTCTACCACTTTCACACCATCCGATAAATTAGTACTATTATAACACATTTTACTGAGATTGATAAAAAGCTAACAAGCTATTCTCCATTCTCCAGTTCATCCATATCTTGCTCAAACTTTTTTTGAGCCCATTCGCCATAACTTTTAAGCCCAAGATTGCCGATAAAAACCCAAGGAAGGTAAATCAGATAAGTAATAACCCAAGCAGACAAATATTTAAGGTTCAGAGGATTGTGCTGATAAATTTCGATATTGAATTGATAATTCTGCAACATCAAAAGAGTCGTAATAGCAAGAGTTACCAGCAAACACCCTCCAATCGTAAAATGAAAACGACTATAGTAGTTCACACCCAAATCTCGAGCACGGCCGAAAAAGTAAGAAGTTCCAATAATGATAATGATGAGAATCATTCTCGGATTAAAAAAACTTGGTGCTAATACTGTAATCATATAAGATAAAAGCAAGAAAGCTATAGAGATATAGAAACTTTCAGCCCCCGCTTTATTCATCAGTTGTTCTTCTCTTTCGTCTAGTAATTGATAATAAAAAAATCTATTTTTCATCTTCTTCCTCCCAAACTTGCTGATTTCTGCGATTCAAGTATAGGATAACTCTATCCATAGAATAACTCCCAACGAGATAGATGATAACTGCTAGAAGCACTTTTAGGGAGTACTTCCAAGTCAATAGATTGACCAATTCCTCGCGATTGCCTACGATATCAATCAATAAAATCACTATAGAAAATCCCAAAGCAGATAAAATTCTTTCTTTTCCAGTATTCTCAACAATATCTCGAATGTCAATTCCTACATACATGCGGCGAATAATGGCATACAAACCGACTCCAATCAATAAAAGTAATTCTGGTAAATAGGACAAAAGTGTTAAATTGAAAATATAAACTTTGGCAAAAATTTCCAGTGCCAAAAATAGGCACATTCCCAAGAGAATTTCTCCTGAAATCTTTCCGTCTAATTTTTCCGTACGTTCATCTTTGATCACGAGTTTTTTTCTATTTTTCATCTTCTTCCTCCCAAAATAATTGATCTAAAGTTTTGCCTAAGCATCTGCAAATGGACTGGCAGAGGGAGAGACTAGGATTGTATTTCCCTGCTTCTATCAAGCCTATAGTCTGCCTAGTAACACCAACAGCCTCTGCCAAATCACCCTGTGTCATATCAAGTTCCACACGAGCTAGTTTTAGCTTTAAATTTTTAGCCACTTGTTTCCTCCTTTTAATTTTTAAAAAGTTGCGCTCCTTTTCTCAAATACATTATACCATATATCTGACTTAATGCAATATATAAATGTCATTTTGTAATATTTTATTGACAAAAAAACTCCCTATCATCTTACATGATAAAGAGTATTCGTTCTTTTTTGCTACTTAGCTAAGCTCCTCTTCAAAGGAAAGAAGTCTAGATCACAAATCCTTTTGGTAATAGTATCTTTGCCCTGTATAGGGATAGTCTTGCAAGGTAAAAACTTCCTTGTAGCCATGGCTTAGATAAAAATCTGGCGCTTGAAACTGGTAAGTATTGACAAAAGCAAACTGACAGTTTCGATTCTTGGCTTCATTTTCAGCTCGCTGCAATAGTTTCAGACCAATTCCTTGTCCTCGCAATTCCTCTTTCACAAACAAATATTCGATTTCCAACCAATTTCCAAAAGTCTCAGCTACTAAGCCTGCCATGAGATTGCCCATTTCGTCTTCGACATAAAGATTCAGTGGCTCGCTTTCAGCCTCTTCTCTTTTAGAGCGATTATAAGCACGAATCAAATCCCCTATTTCTTGCGCTTTATGCGATTCCTTATTTTCCAATCTAACGTGCATCCAAACCTCCTAATAAACTACTACAGCTTGATTATAATCCTATTTCAATAGACTGTCAAACAAGAAAAAACTCACCAAACAGAGTTGATGAGTTAGTTTCTAAATTTCCACTGACTATAAATCCCAAAAACAAGGATCCAGATAGCAGAACCAACTGCCCCCATGAAAGTGGACTCTTGCAAAAAGAGAGTCACAAAAACAAAGACAAAAAAGAGAATGGTTAGGGGATTAAGCAAGCGATACTGAGGCATGAGATAGCCATCAGCCATGAAATCTTGTGACTTGCGGTATTTGAGATGGGCCACCATAATCAAGATATAAATCGCTATGTAAACACCTGATGAAGACGCCGTAATCAAAGCAAAAGCATCGGAAACACCTGGTAGCACGTTGATAAAGGCTGCCAGAGCAATCAAGATTGCTGAGGCGATGATGGCATTTTGTGGAACATTGTGACGAGAAAGGGTATCGACCTTGATGGCCTTTAAGAAACGATTGGGCGAATCATGGGCAATCTGATATAAGTGTCTCCCTGTTGAGTAGAGAGTTGAGTTAAGAGCAGACGCCGCTGATGTCAAGACAACAAAGTTGATTAGAGCTGCTGCCCACTTGATCCCCGCCAGTTCAAAAACCGTTACAAATGGAGAATCTGAAGAATTAAGATAAGACCAAGGAATAATGGCCATAATCGCAATGAGAGCTCCCCCATAGAAGAAGATAATTCTGAGAGGAATTTCCTTAACAGCTTTGGGCAAGACCTGACGAGGGTTCTTTGTTTCAGAAGTTGTCACCCCGATAAACTCAATCATCAGGTAAGCAAAAAATACCATTTGAAAGGCCATGACAAAGTTCATAACTCCGTTTGGAAAAAGAGAGAACTGGTCGCTGATATTTGCCAAACTTGCAACACCATGCGGTGTCTTAAAGCCTGTCAAAATCATAAAGACCCCAGTGGCAATCATAGCTAAAATCGCCACAATCTTGACCATAGCAAACCAAAACTCGACTTCTCCAAAGAGCTTAACCGCAATCAAGTTGACCAAAGCCAAAATCGTTAAAAAGACAAGCTGAATCATCCAGCTAGGCCAGGTAGGAAACCAGAAGCGGACATAGTCCGAGATGGCAGTGATTTCTGCCATACCGATAAAGACAACTGACAACCAATAAGACCAAACTGAAAAATATCCCCAGCCTTTCCCCAAATGACGGGTGATAAAGTTGATAAAGGTATGCTGTTCTGGATCCTGATATAGCATCTCCCCAACAGCCCTCATCATCAAAAACATAAAGGCTCCTGTAATCATGTAAATCAGGATGATAGAAGGTCCTGTAAGACTGATAGAGCGACCAGCACCTAGGAAAAGTCCAGTTCCGATTGTTCCCGCAATGGCCATCACCTGAACATGGCGATTGGTTAAACCACGCTCCATTTTATTTTTCTTCTTATTTGAACTCATATAGTCTCCTATTTATCCAAAAAACCAAAAAGGAGTTGAGCAAGGTAAAACCTTCACTACTCCTTTTTCATCCTATTTAGGCTGTTTTCTCAACCTTTAAGATTTTGACATCATAGCTACCAACTGGTGTTTCAATCGTTGCAGTATCGCCAGTCTTCTTGCCAATCAAAGCACGGCCAATCGGACTTTCATTTGAGACTTTACCAGCAAAAGCATCTGCACCTGCAGAACCGACGATGATGTAGACCTCTTCTTCGTCTTCACCGACTTCTTGGATTGTTACTGTTTTACCGATTGCTACCTCATCTTGGGCAACTGCATCGCTATTAACAATTTCAGCATAGCGAATTTTTGTTTCTAGACTTGAAATTTGACCTTCAACAAAAGCTTGTTCATCTTTCGCTGCTTCATACTCACTATTTTCTGAAAGGTCTCCATAGGAACGAGCAATCTTGATACGCTCTACGACTTCGGGACGACGGACGAGTTTCAACTCCTCTAATTCTTTTTCTAGTTTTTCCTTTTCTTCAAGGGTCATTGGGTAAGTTTTTTCTGCCATTTTTTTAACTTTCTTTTCTATTTACTTTTTTAAAACAAAATTATGTGGAAAACCACATAATTTTAGTTTGAACTACTTGCTTGAGGTAACTTGCTATTGATATGCTCTGCAACGTTTTGATCATGTTCTTCTTTTGTTGTTGCAAAGTATACTTTACCATCTTCAACATTGGCTACAAAGTACAAGTACTCACTCTTTGTCTGGTTTACACTTGCTTCAATCGCATCCGAACTTGGGCTATCAACCGGTCCAGGCATGAGGCCAAGGTGTGTGTAAACATTGTATGGTGAATCAATCGTTGTATCAATTCCAGCGTCATCTGCTAAACTAATCTTTTGACCAAGTTTTCCTTGAGCATATAGGATAGCGATATTACTTTGAAGTGGCATACCGGCATTCAAGCGGTTATAGAAGACACCTGCGATTTTCTTGCGGTCTTCGGTCTTAGCTCCTTCTTTTTCGACAAGAGAAGCAATGCTGAGCAATTCATTAACTGTCAGATTCTTTTCTTTGATCGTAGCGTAATATGGTGACATAGCCTTATCCATAGCAGCCACCATCTCATCAATCAAACTTTCAACAGTTGTACTGTCTTTGATTGTATAGGTCGCTGGGAAAAGGTAGCCTTCAAGACGATAACGAACGCCACTATCTTTTGTTGGAAGACTTCCAAGTAGGTTTGGATACTTGGCTACTAATTGTGAGATAAAGGTCTCATCTTGAGCTTTTGCCAAGAAAGCATCCGCAGTAAGAGGTTCTTTAAATTCACCTTGAAGTTGTCCTACTGTTTGAGCGATTTGCTCTAATGTATAGCCTTCTGGAATGGTCAAGTTTGCAAGAACAGGTGCCTGAGCTTCAGGAGTCCCACCTTTTTGCAATTCTTGAATCAACTCATCCGTACTCATACTCTTCTTCAAGTTGTAATAACCTGACTTCAAGTTAGCATGGCTATAGTATTTAGCATAAAGGCTAAAGATCAGTCCATGTTTAACCAAACCAGATTTTTCCAAGGTGCTTCCAATTTCTTGAACATTTGCACCGTCTGGGATTTGAACCGTTACGTAGTCCTTAGAGCTCGCATCCACAGGTTTCAAAGAATCTTGAACGTAACCATAACCAAAGTAACCACCAACTGCAACGAGTACTAGGAGAACTAGAACTGTTACTAGGCAACCTTTGGCTTTTGATTTTTTCTTTTTCTTAGTTGGTGTTGCACCTTGACGACGACTACGACGCGGAGCATCAGCTAATCCACTGCTAGATTCTGTAGAAACAGGCTCAACTCTTTCAGGCATTCCTGGGGTGATTTCCTCTTTCTTGTCTTCTGTTTTATAGGTTACGGCAACCTTAGTCGGAGTATCGTTAAATTCTTTTTCTTCGGGTTTAAGCTCAACTGGTTCTACCTTAGGTTGAACAGGTTCCACTACAGGTTCTTCAGCCAAATGAATCGGCTCGACTAGAGGTTCTTCAGATTCTACAACTTCAATCTTGTCGATGATTGGCTGTCTAATCTCTTTCTCTTCTTGTCCATCAGTTTCATCAGTTCTAGCACTTGAAAGTGGAGGAACACTTGGTGCATTTTTTAGGATTTTATCGACAACAGATAGGGAATCAGCCATCAACTCTTCTGTTGACGTTTCTGGTTCAAGATCTGAAGGAGTTGCTGAACTAGCTGGAGATGATGAAGCCGTCAGATTTGGAATCTCTACTTCTTTCTCTCTTTTATCTTGTTCTTTTACTCTTTCTAAATCACGTAGAATCTGCTCTTTAAAGCTTAATTTTTCTTCTTCTCTTGATTTTTCAGTCAAAAGCATTACCTCCTTGTTGACAATCCATAATATTATATCTTAAAAGTCGCAGAAAAGCAACCAACTAGGGCATTCCCTAGCTAGTTTTCTTTATTTTCAGGCTGCCAGACCATATCATACCATGTTTCCCCAGCAAAGCTTGACTGAGATATTCCTTCATTAACAAAGCCATGTTTTTCATAATAGGCGATAAGGTAGTCATGACACGTCAAGTTAATGCCCTCTCGTTCATGTTCTAAAGCGACTTCTTTCAGAGCCTTTAATAGTCTTTTCCCAACTCCCAAAGCTTGTGCTTCCTTGGCAATAGATAGGCAAGTCACAGAAATATAACCTCCAGGTTGATGACTATAGTCTTTTATTTTTTCTGTAAAGGACTGATCATGTAGATGGCGGTTCGGAACGACTGGACCTTCGATATAACCAAGAATACGCCCCTCTTTTTCAGCTACCAGAAAACTGGTCTGAATTTCCTGCAAATGCGCCTCAAAGACCGAACGAGGAATGACTTCCTCCAGTGAAAAATTCTCCAGCTCTATCTCTATAATCCGATCCAAATCCGAAAATCTTGCTTGTCTGATTTTCATATTTCCTCCTGATAAAAGGGATTTTCCCAAATCAGATACCATTCAGAACCACTGCCATAATGACTCTCGGTCACTTCTTCTTCAACAAAGCCATTCATTTCAAAATATGATAGTAGTTCATCAGGACTTTGCAAAAGAATACCTTGGTAATCTAGTTCGACTGTCACCTGTTTCAAGGCTGCAAGAAGAAGAGTTCCCAGTCCCTGTCCCCAATAGTCAGGATGAATGGTCAAGGATTTTATTTCTATCCATTTGGGATGAATAGACTGAGCTTCTCCCAAAACATAGCCTAGGAGCTGATTTTCATCCCCAGCTACAAGAAAGGTACCCGCAGACTTGCGGATACTCTCTTCTAAGGATTGGCGGCTAAGTGTCTCTTCTGATGAAGGATTGGCTTCTTCAATCGCCAACATTTCTTCTAAATCTGATAGGGTAGCTTGCCTTATTGTGATTGGAATTTCCATCTGTTTTCCTTATTGGACGTTGCTTGTCAAGTTAGACAAAAGACGTTCAAATGAATATTCATAGGTTTGGATGTCTCCTGCACCCATAAAGACGTAAACAGCATTGTCATGGTCTAGGAGTGGAGAAACATTTTCAACCGTAATAACCTGGTGTTTCTTGTTGATTTTATTAGCTAAGTCTTCTACTTTGACATCACCATGGTCCACCTCACGAGCTGATCCATAGATTTGCGCTAGGTAGACGGCGTCTGCTTGATTCAATGCATGGGCAAATTCGTCCAACAAGGCAATGGTTCTTGTAAAGGTATGCGGTTGGAAGACTGCCACGATTTCCTTGCTTGGATATTTTTGACGAGCCGCATCCAAGGTTGCAATGATTTCTGTTGGATGGTGGGCAAAGTCATCAATGATCACTGTATCATTGACAATTTTCTCAGTGAAACGACGCTTAACACCTGCAAAAGTTTTCAAGTGTTCACGCACTAAGTTCAAATCAAAGCCAGCTGTGTAAAGAAGACCAATAACAGCTGTCGCATTCATGATATTGTGACGACCAAAGGTTGGAATGTGGAATTGACCCAATTCTTGTCCACGGAAATGAACGGTGAAGGTCGAACCAGTTGTTGAACGAAGGAGATCACTAGCTACAAAGTCATTGCCCTCAGCTTCAAACCCATAGTAATAGATTGGTGCATTGGCTGTAATCTTACGCAACTCAGGATCTTCACCGTATACAAACAAACCTTTGGTAATTTGTTTGGCATAGTCGTTAAAGGCATTGAAAACATCCTCTAGACTTGTAAAGTAGTCTGGATGGTCAAAGTCAATGTTGGTGATGATAGAATATTCTGGGTGGTAAGGCATGAAATGGCGCTCATATTCGTCTGATTCAAAGACAAAATATTTAGCATTGGCCGAACCGCGACCTGTCCCGTCACCAATCAAGAAGCTGGTATCTGTGATATGAGACAAAACGTGAGACAACATCCCAGTCGTTGATGTCTTACCATGCGCTCCTGCAACCCCCATGCTGACAAAGTCACGCATAAAGCTACCTAGGAATTCATGGTAACGTTTGTAGCTGATACCATTTTGATCTGCATAGGCGATTTCAACGTTGTTATCTGGACGGAAGGCGTTCCCCGCGATAATCTCCACATCACCTTGTAGGTTTTTTTCATCAAAAGGAAGAATCGCAATCCCTGCCTGCTCTAGTCCACGTTGAGTAAAGTAGTATTTTTCAACGTCTGAACCTTGAACCTTATGTCCCATTTGGTGCAACATCAAGGCCAAGGCACTCATCCCTGATCCCTTGATTCCAATAAAATGATATGTTTTTGACATGCTTTTCTCCCCTACTCAGTAATTCTTGTCAGATTCAACTCTTGGGCAACCTGACGTTCCTGTTCTGTTTGCTTATTCTTTTTATTATAGATTTGACTCTTCTTTAGAAAATCATAGTTGTTCTTTTTAGCTTTTTCCGTTTGGGTTTTTGAAATTGGATTCGCTACTTGGCCAACCTCCTCAGCTAAGATATAGTGAGACTGGCTCAAGTTTTTACTAAATTTGGCAAACTCACCTGGATTTTCCTTTTGAAATGGTGCTGTTGGTTGGTTTCCTTGACGAACAAGTGTTGAACCATTGTGTCGTCTGGTATGACTAACATCCTGAGTCAAATACTTGGCTGAACGTTTCTTCTTCAAATCCGCACGCGCCTCTTCTCGAGCCAATTCAGCATACGTTTTTTCAACCTTTTTAGATTCTGGGCTCGGCTTTGACTCCTTATTAACCACTGGAGAAACTACGGTTTCTTCCTCATTGATAGGAGACCATTCCAAATAGTTCTTATCGCGGTAATCACCTTTGATATTGCTAATAAAGTCTGACTCATCGTACAAGTCCATGACTGGCATTTTGGTCAGCATGATCTCATCATCTGACACCAATGGAAATCGATCTTGTTTCATTTTGTATTTCCTTTCAACACTTCATTATAGCGTATTGTCTTGATTTTTCAAGTGCTGGCTTCAGAAATTCCCAAAATTTCACGAATTTCTGCCAGACTGAGACTCGCACGCGACTCCGTACCATCTAAAACTTGGGAAACCAAATGTTTCTTTTGTTCTTGAAGTTCTTGGATTTTTTCTTCAATGGTCCCCTTGGTAATCAAACGATAGACCTCGACCATCTGCTCCTGCCCCATGCGGTGTGCTCTTCCGATAGCCTGGGCTTCGACAGCGGGATTCCACCAAAGGTCAACCAAAATAACTGTATCAGCTCCCGTTAGATTAAGACCAACACCACCCGCCTTCAGAGAGATGAGAAAGGCGTCTCTTTCTCCCTGATTAAAGGCCTTGGTCATCTCTTGTCTGTCATGAGCAGGAGTTGAACCTGTGATTTTGAAGGAGGTCAAGCCCAAGTCTGGGAGTTCTTGCTCGATTTTTTCCAACATTTCTTTGAACTGGGAGAAAATCAAGACCCGATGCCCACCATCAGCCACTTGTAGCAATAAATCTCGAAGACTATCCAATTTACCACTAGCTCCTTGGTAATCGTCCATGAAGAGAGCTGGCGTATCGCAGATCTGGCGCAAACGCATGAGTCCAGATAAGATTTCTACCCGACTTCTTTGGAATTCTTGATCTGTCACTTGCGCTAGGCGGTCTCGCATCTGTTGCAACTGGGCGAGATAGATGGCCTTCTGTTGGTCTTCCAGTTCATTTTTATAGACGACTTCGATCAGGTCAGGTAGTTCTGTAAGAACTTCTTCTTTCTTACGCCTCATGACGAAAGGCTTGATAAACTGCGCGACTCGGTCAGCCGGTAATTTCATAAACTCCTTTTTACTTGGCAAGAGCCCCGGTAGCACAATTTGGAAGATAGACCACAACTCTCCTAAATGATTTTCGATGGGCGTACCTGACAAAGCAAAGACTGCCGGCACCACAAACTGGCGCAAACTCTGAGCAATCTTGGTTTGGGCATTTTTCATGACCTGGGCTTCATCTAAGAAGAGAAAATCAAAAGCCATCTCTTGATAAAGTTCGCTGTCTTGACGAAAGGTGGCATAGCTAGTCACATAGATTTGGTGATTTTCAGAAAGAATTGCTTCTCGATTCGCTTTCAAACCATGAACGACAGCCAAATCTAACTGTGGGGCAAATTTTCTAAATTCATCTGCCCAATTGTAGATCAAACCTGACGGCGCCAAAATCAAGACTCGACTATCTTCTGTCACCTGACTGGTCAAAAAAGCGATGGTTTGCAGTGTTTTTCCCAGTCCCATATCATCGGCTAGGATGCCACCAAAACCATAGTGATGAAGCATCTGGAGCCAACGAACACCCTTTTCCTGGTAGTCTCTCAAACTCGCCTGCACCCGTATATCTCCCAAAGGAAAGTCCTCTGGATGGGTCAAATCATGAGCTAAATGCCGAAATTCTTCCGAGAAGGAGATCCTGTCTCGACCTTCAAACAACTGAGACAAACTGTAAGCTAGGGATTTCCGAGCCTGAAAAGAACCATCTTTTAGCTCAACCCCCAGTTCCTGCAAATTTTGACGAATCTGCTTGGTTTCCTCATCAAAAAAGTACACTTGGTCAGAAGAACTGATATAGAAATCCTGATTGCTGGTCAGGGCTTTAAGAGCTTGATCAATCTCTTCTTGTGCAATCCCTTGGAAATCAAATTGAATTTCCAACAGTCCTCCCTTGGACTCAATCTGAACCTGAGGAGCTTGGACGCTGTAGAGCTGATTCATCTCATCAGACAAAAAAACCTGACCCAACTTCTCAAAAGCTGGAATCGTATGGTGAAAGAAAGAATAAACTGCCTCTGGCTTCAAAGCCTGTCTCCAAGACTGAAAATCAGCCTCAAAACCAGCCCCTAAACAGACTTGAAATAGCTGATTTTCCAAGACGGCATCGCTTGAAAATGGTAATTTTTCCAGCTGTTGACGACTAGTTACCTTAACATCTCCATAGTCAAACTGGATATCCAAACGGATGCGGCCGTCATTCTCCCTATCAAAGTAAAAGATTGGTGAAAAGGGTCTAATTTGCAAGCGCACAGGAGCAGAAACTGTACCCAGCTGTCCAAATAAAGGAAGACAGGCGGCCAGACGGTCACGATCACTGTTGTCAAACTGGAGGCATTTTCTCCCTCTTTCCTCCTGAGGGAGCTCTTTGATTTCCTTTAGGAGGCTGATTTGTTTAGGGTTTAAGAGATAAAGATTCCCCTTACGAAAGAGAACTGCCCCTCCATAGAATACGTTAACTCGCTCACTTTCAGAAATCTCCATCTCAAAATAATCGGGATACTCCTGCACAGCAAAAGAGAAAAGGTTTGCTTCTGGATCTAAATCATGAAAGAGAAGATTTTCATAACTAGTAATCTGGTGCTCAAAATGAAAATCTTCCAAGTTCATCAGCAACTCCACTCCCTGCTCAAAAAAGGTCAGAGGGAAAAAGAGGTGACGACCTTGATTGGGGAAAAAGAGGTCTTGACTCAGTCCCTCCTCAATCAAGCCACATAAAAAAGTAAGAACTTCTTGACTAGCTGTATCAAAAGCATCCCAAGACAAGTCATTTTCATAGTGTTTCCCAATCATATATGGCTTTCGATGAACCAAGATCTTCAAAAAGAGAGGGATGTCACGAATGACATAATATTTTTGACTATCAATTAAACCGATTCGGAGTGTCCAAAGGAGGCGATTGGTCCCAGCTTCCACCTGACCTTGAGCCGACAAAGTGTAGATTTTCTCTCGCTTCTGAGGTTGGATCCGCTCCAAAAAACTACCGCCAAAACTAACCTTGGTTTCGACCTTTTCTTGCTCTTCATGTCCTTTTTCTAAGGCTTGTAAAATCACCTGGCCTTCTTCATCATTTTTCAGATAATGCTCGAGCGCTGCGAGGTGAACACAATAACCTCTTTTTTGGAAAAAATCGCAAGCACAAAAAACTAGATCATCCTCTAAACTGTAGCGTAAGTCTTCTCCCGCGACACGTGTATAGAGACAATTCCCTTTTTCCTTGATAATCTCAATATTGCCCGTTTCATAGAGAGTAACCCCCTCCATGCGCAACTTTCCCGGAATCAATTTAGCCATAGTTACCCCTTTATCTTATCTTTTCATTATACCACATTTTCCCCTACGAAAATAGCCTTCTAGGAAGACTTTTCTCCTAGAAGGCTGGATTTTTAAAGTGTAGCAAAAGTGGTCACGATACGTTGGCAAACTTCTTCCAGTACGGACTTCGGCATAGCTACATTGAGGCGGGCATGAAGAGTTCCCTCCTCCCCAAAGTCCAAACCTCGGTTCAAGATAACCTTGGCTTCATTCTTCAAAAGCTCTTGCAAGCGGTCATCCGTTAGGTCATAGGCTGAAAAATCAAGCCAGATCAAGTAGGTACCTTGTGGTTTCATGACCTTAATCTTGGTTTCGTTGCCCAAAATATCCACTACATAGTTAATGTGGTCCTCGATGACTTCTTTTAACTCTCCTAACCAGTCCTTACCATAACGGTAGGCAGCTTCTGTCGCCAAATACCCCAAGCCTGAGATTTCATGTTGGTTATTGGCCAACTGGCGTTTTTGGAAAGCCACACGAAGCTTTGGATTTTCAATAACTGCATAGGAATTCTTGGTCCCAGCAATATTAAAGGTTTTAGTGGCACTGCTCAAGATAAGGGCAAAGTCTTTAAAGGCGGGATCAATGGTGTTAAAAGACTGGTGTTTGTGACCAAAGAGGGCCAAATCTTGGTGAATCTCATCTGAAACCAACAAAACACCATGTTTTTGGCAGAGATGACCAATCTTTTCTAACACTTCCTTTTCCCAAACACGTCCACCAGGATTGTGGGGATTGCAAAGGATATAGAGTTTGACATCCTCTCCCACCAATTCCTTCTCCAGCTGGTCAAAGTCAATCTCAAACAGCCCGTCCTTTTCCACCAAAGAATTGGTAATCAATCTGCGATTGTTCAGTTTGACACTGCGGGCAAAAGGTGGATAGACCGGTGTGTTAATCAGAACAGCCTCTCCTTCTTTTGTAAAGGCTTGAATAGCTGTTGAGATAGCTGGTACCACTCCCTCTATAAAGACGAGGGCATCCTTGTCAAAGTGATAGCCGTGTTGACTAGCTTCCCAGTTCTGAACCGACTCAATCAAAGCATCACTAGCATAGGTATAGCCATAGACCAACTGATCTGCGTAGGCTTGTACAGCTTGTCGAACCTCAGGCAAAACCACAAAGTCCATATCTGCTATCCAGGCTGGTAGAACTTCTCGGTCAGCTTCTGCTTCTTTCCATTTATAGGTATGGTGCCCAAAACGATTGGGCAGGCTTGTAAAATCATATTTTCCCATATCTATCTTATCCTTCCAAAACTTGGCGCAAGTCCGCAATCAAATCTCTAGCATCTTCAATCCCAATGGATAAACGCAAGAGGTCATCTGTTAAGCCATAGGAATGGCGCACTTCTGCTGGAATATCCGCATGGGTTTGAGTCGTCGGATAGGTGATCAGACTCTCCACCCCACCTAAACTCTCAGCAAAAGAGAAAACCTTGAGGCTATTTAAAATATGAGGAATTCGACTTTCATCAGCCACTTTAAAGGAAATCATTCCCCCACGACCAGTATAGAGAACTTCCTTGACTGCAGGTGAACCTTTCAGATAGGCCACAATTTCTCGCGCATTAGCTGTCGAACGCTCCATACGCAGTGACAAGGTCTTAAGACCACGAATCAACTGATAACTATCAAATGGAGACAAGACCGCACCTGTCGTATTGAGATTGTAGAACAGTTGTTCATATAGTTCTAAACTATTAGTCACAACTACCCCAGCCAAAACATCATTGTGCCCTGCTAGATATTTGGTAGCCGAATGAAGAACAATATCTGCACCGTCTTCAATCGGTCGTTGGTAAATTGGGCTGTAGAAGGTATTGTCCACCACTACCTTGGCACCCTTGTCATGAGCTAGTTTTGCCAGTTTTGCAATATCAAATTCCAACATCAAGGGATTGGTTGGCGTTTCGATATAGAGAACATCCACATCATTTTCCAGCTCAGCAATCAACTCTGCTTCAGTATTGGCATAGGTAAAATGGAAACGACCTTCCTGCTCCACTTGGTTGAACCAACGGAAAGAACCACCATAAAGGTCTCGAACTGCCAAGACTTTACTTCCTACAGGAAAGACACTAAAGGCCAGTACAATCGCAGACATACCTGAACTCGTTGCTAGTGCATAGTCTGCTGATTCAATCGCCGCCAATACTTCCTCCGCCTTACTGCGAGTTGGGTTTTTGGTACGAGTATAGTCAAAGCCCGTAGACTGACCGAACTCTGGATGCTGATAAGTGGTTGAAAAATGAAGCGGTGTTACCAAGGCACCTGTAGTCTCATCTGACTTGATCCCAGCCTGGGCCAAAATTGTGTTGATGTGTAGTTCTTTGCTCATACAATACCTCCAAATCTATAGTAACTATTGTACCACTTATTTTCACTAACTCATTTTCTTGTTTTCAAGAGCTAGTTATAGTTTCAAACTATATAAAAACGATAGTTCCTTGAGAAACTATCGTTTTTCCTGTTGAATAGACTGGTTATTTAACGTGTTTTGCCAGTTCTTCTTGGGCTTTTTTATTTGATTCTTCTTTTTCTTTTAGCCATTTTTCTTTAGCTTTTTCATACTCATCAGCCGTTACAGTCTTATCTTGTAACTTGAGATACTTGTATGATTCGACACCCTTATTTCCAGCTTGTGAGAATGGTGATGAGAATGGAACTGTCTTTCTCAAGGTCGGTGTTCCACCCTGAGAAACGTTTGGAATTGCAAGGGCGCTATCAACGAGCCAAGCTTGAATTTCAGCATATTTTTCATAACGTTTTGCTGGATCTTGCTCCTTGTTCGCTTCTTCTAACATTTGAGTGTAAGTATCCAGACCAACTGCCTTAGCCTTGTCATTGACCTCACCTGGTTCTAGACCAATGTTTTGCAACATACCGCCGTTATTGACATTTAAGATATCAAGATAGCTTGATGGATCCAAGTAGTCCGCACTCCAACCCCCATTATAGATATCAAAGTCTTTTTGAGCTGCAGTTTGAGCTAGGTAGCTAGAGTTGTCAAAGTCATCTGTTGATAGCTGTTGGATATCGATAACCACATTCTCAGCTCCTAGAACAGATTCGATGGATTGTTTCAAAGAACTTGCTTCAAGTACACCTTTTTTAGCTGATTGGTCAACTGATACATCCAAGTGGATTGGAAATTGTACACCCTTAGCTTCCAATTCTTTCTTAGCTTCTGCAAATTTAGCTTTAGCTTTATCAGGATTGTAGTATGGGTCTTGTGCATCTGCAAAATTGATTCCTTGCCATTCTTGGCCATAGTTGACCATCTTTTCTGAAACAACATCGCCAAAGTCTTTTCCGTTGATACTTACAAATGTTGGAGGTACAACCAAGTTACGAATAATCTTTGTTGCTCCTTCTTCCCCTTGAGATTGTGCTCCATAGGCTGTACGGTTATAAGCATAGTTGAAGGCTTGACGGAAGTTTTTATTCAAAACTGCTTCTTGGGTTGATTTCTTTTCGATATCTGATGATTTAGACGTGAAGTTATATGATTTTCTATCCAAGTTGAAGTTTATGTAATAAGAAGTTGCATTTTGCATGCTATAGATGATGTTATCCTTGTTCTTCTCTTTAATTCCTTCAAAGCTTGAGCTATTTGGATAGAGACGCGCGTAGCTATAGACTCCTTCTACAAAGTTACGTGCTAGTGCATCTTGGTCACTACCATCATAATAGGACAATTTCACATCATCCACAAAGACATTTTTTTCATCCCAGTAATTTGGATTTTTCTTGAATTCGATCACAGATTTTGAAACAAAAGATTTCATTAAGAAAGGTCCATTGTACAAAATGCTAGAAGGATCTACCTTACCAAAATCATCCCCTTTTGATTTTAGGAAGTCTGCATTGACAGGGAAGAGAATGGTTGAAGTTGTTTTAGAATTCCAATAAGGTTCTGGACGTGTCAAAGTATACTGAACTGTTTGGTCGTCAATCGCCTTAACACCGACAGTTGAAAAGTCACTTGTTTTCCCGTTGATATAGTCATCCAAACCTGCTACCGAGTCTTGAACCAGGTACAAGGCTTCGGATTTTTTATCAGCAGCATATTTCAAACCTGTCACAAAGTCTTGGGCCGTTACAGGGGCATATTCTTCACCCTCATAAGTATACCATTTTGCATCCTTACGCAATTTGTAAGTATAGGTCAAACCGTCCTGAGAAACAGTCCAATCCTCTGCCAATGATGGAACATAGTTACCATATTGGTCATTTTCCATCAACCCATCCACCAAATTGGTCACGATGTCATTGGTTGTTGCACGGTTTTCTGCAAGATAGTTCAAACTAGATGGATCACTCGAATAAACATAGTTATATGTTTTAGAAGCGCTACTTGAATTTCCACATGCGCTCAGTAAGATACCTGCGCTTAACACGACACTTGCAAATGTCAGATACTTGGCCTTAGACTTTTTCATTTCCAGAACCTCCTGTTTAAAAGTTTTGTCTTATTATACAGCTTTAGTTTTATTTAGTCAAGTGATTTCTGAAGAAAAACTTAAAAAAGCATATTTTTTTACTCTCAATTTTAGAAAAAGTTCTCTTTTTTTAAGAAAAATGTAGTATAAAAACCTTTCTGTTAAAGAAAGGTTAAATTCATTACTTTTATTTATAAATCCTTTTACGATATTTTCAATCGTGTACGTAGTCGGTCTGCTTGAGCTTTGCCAATTATCTTGTCTAATAGTCGTGTCCGTAGGCTCATCAAACCATACAGACCTCCTCCAAGCCCTCCGATGAGAGCCACATAAAGGAAACTCCAGAAACGTCCACTTGGCTGGAAGACAAAACCGATTATCCACTGCAAAAAGCCAACTAGGATAAACATGACAAGGGTCAAGATGGTAATCAAAATAGTCCGTTTCAAGATTATCTTTCGACGAGCACCCGTTACCTGGCAGATGTCTCGGTACATCAAGACATTCGGAATGATTAAGCCGATAGTCGTTGAAATCAAAGGACCGTAGCTGTGGAAAATAGCAATGGTTGGCAATTGCAAGACGATCTTAGCAATGGAACCATAGATAAAGTAAAGAACTGCCTTGCGGTTGCGGAACATGGCCTGAAGCATGGGAGACAAGACCATATACAAGCCTAGGATAGTAGACTGCAAAACTGCAAAGACAAATAAGCCCATGGCCAGACTATCTGGCTTACCGTAAAAGACTGTATAAAGAGGCTCCCCTACCATGACCACTCCAACCGTTGCCGGCAGTAGAAATAAGAAGAGCATGGTGAGGCTATCTTGGACTAGGCGAGCCGCCGCCTGCAAGTCGCCTTTTACATAGTTTTCCGTCAAAAGCGGCAAGCCGACACTCCCGATTGAAACTCCCACAGAGATTAAAATCATAGTAATTTTATTAGGATTGGCTGAGAAATAAGAAAACATGACAACCAAGTCTTCATTGCTGTAGTTAGTAAACCACTTCATACTATTGATAAAGGTCATCTGGTCTAAGATTTGGAAGAGTTGAATGGCTGATCCTGTCAGGATAAAGGGAATGGCTTCCTTGATGGTATCGACTAAGAGTCGCTTACTATTAATCCTATCCCGTGTTTCAAAAACTCTTTTAAGCAAACCTTCTTGGGCAAGGAAATAAATCAAGACTGCAAAACTTGCCACCATCCCCACAAAGGCCGCAAAGGTTGACTGAGTAACGGCTGATAAGTAATCACCAGAACCCATCTTCATAATGAAGAAGGTTGCCATCAACATCCAGATAACACGGATTACCTGCTCGGCGATTTGACTCATAGCATAGGGTTTCAGGTTATTCATCCCTTGGAAGAATCCTCTGATGACACTCATAGATGGGAAAATCAAGACTGCCCAAGCCAAGCTCTGCATGATGGGAATCAGGTCTTTCCCCACACCTGACAAATCTGCTAACCAGGGAGAAAAGAGATACAAGACCAAAGCAAAGACTAAGCCCAAGCCCGTCATAAAGCTTAGGAAACTCCGAATCAAGGCAAAGCTATGCTCTTCTTCTCGCATGGTATTGTACTTAGCTACTTGTTTGGCGACCGCAACTGGGATACCCGCTGTCGAAATCAGCAAAAACCAGGCGTAAATATTGTAGCCCATGGTAAAGAGTCCATTTGCCTTAGCAGCATAGGTCCCCATCCAGATATACCAGGGAATAATGTAGATAGCACCAAGGAGGCGACTAATAAAGTTACTAGCTGTTAGCCAAGCAGTCCCTCGCAACATCTGGGCTTGCTGGTGATTGTTTTCGTTAGACATAGCTTCCTCATTCAATTTTGATAACTAGGAAAAGTTCCTTATCTTCCATTATAAACTTTTCCTTGTTACTTGTAAAATTCGGGCTTGAAGTTTATAATAGAAAGTATGATTAAGATTGAAACCGTATTAGATATTTTAAAGAAAGATGGCCTTTTTCGTGAGATTGTTGACCAAGGACATTACCACTACAACTACAGTGAAGTTGTTTTTGACAGCATCAGTTACGACAGTCGAAAAGTAAAAGAAGGCACTCTTTTTTTTGCAAAAGGCGCTGCTTTTAAAAAAGAATACCTCCTATCTGCTATAAGTCAGGGCTTAGCCTGGTATGTCGCAGAAAAGGACTACGAGGTTGGTATCCCCGTCATCGTTGTGAACGATATCAAAAAAGCCATGAGTTTAATTGCTATGGAATTTTACGGTAATCCACAAGAAAAACTTAAAATTCTCGCTTTTACAGGGACAAAAGGAAAGACAACAGCTGCTTACTTTGCTTACCACATCCTATCTCAACGCTACCCAACAGCTCTCTTGTCAACTATGAACACAACTCTGGATGGCGAGACCTTCTTTAAATCTTCCTTCTCAACGCCTGAAAATATCGATCTTTTCGACATGATGGCTCAGGCTGTTAAGAATGGAAGAACCCATCTTGTAATGGAAGTCTCTAGCCAAGCCTATCTTGTTCATCGAGTCTATGGCCTGACCTTTGATGTAGGTGTCTTTCTTAACATCACTCCTGACCATATCGGTCCGATTGAGCATCCTAGCTTTGAAGACTACTTCTATCACAAACGTCTCTTGATGAAAAATAGCCGAGCAGTTGTCATTAACAGCGACATGGACCACTTTTCTGTATTGAAAGAACAAGTAGAAGATCAAGAACATGACTTCTATGGTAGCCAGTCAAGTAACCAAATCGAGAACTCCAAAGCCTTTAGCTTTTTCGCTACAGGTAAACTCGCTGGTGATTATGATATCCAACTCATCGGCCACTTTAACCAAGAAAATGCAGTTGCTGCAGGACTTGCCTGTCTTCGTCTAGGTGCCAGTCTGGAGGACATCAAAAAAGGGATCGCTACAACCCGCGTCCCTGGACGTATGGAAGTTCTCACTCAGAAAAATGGAGCCAAGGTCTTCATCGACTATGCCCACAATGGCGATAGTCTGAAAAAACTGATTTCTGTTGTTGAAACCCATCAAACTGGAAAGATTGCTCTGGTTCTCGGTTCGACTGGAAACAAGGGCGAAAGCCGTCGTAAGGACTTTGGTCTTCTCCTCAATCAACATCCTGAGATTCAAGTCTTTCTAACTGCGGATGACCCCAACTATGAAGATCCAATGGCCATTGCTGAAGAAATTAGCAGCTATATCAGTCATCCTGTTGAAAAGATTGCCGATCGTGAACAAGCCATCAAGGCGGCGATGGCCATCACAAATCAAGAACTCGATGCTGTGATTATTGCAGGCAAGGGAGCTGATTGTTACCAAATCGTCCAAGGAAAGAAAGAAGACTATCCTGGAGACGCAGCTATCGCAGAACGTTATCTATAAAAAAATCAAGGGAAACATTCCCTTGATTTTTTTAGTCTTCTTTCTTAAATGAATTTTTAAGACCTTCAACGACACCTTCTACAGCACCTTTAGCATCTTCTACAACTTCTTTTGCTTTGGCAACTGTTTTTTCTACAGCACCTTCTGCTTCTGTCTTGCTATCACCAGTAACTTTACCAAACCCTTCTTTGATAGCACCAGTTGCTTGATCCAATTTATTTTCAAGTGACATAGCTCTTTCTCCTTTGCTTTTAATACGATAATCGTTATCGCTTACATTCAGTTTATGCTTATTCTTTAGTAAAGTCAAACAATCTGCTCAAAATGAAGCAATTAAAGTAAATAGAAAATCAACCGTTCCTTGTCGAAATCAACAGCCAACTCATACTTCCCTTCTTCGTTTTGCACAATATAACCCAAGACGACTAGACTCTCAACGAAGATATCACGGCGTTTCTGCATCAGTTGATCTTTTTTGAGGAATTTTAACAAAAAAGTCGTCATATATTTGAGGGCATACTCAGGGTTAACATCTCCTAAAATATCATAGAGTTTCTGCTGTTTTTCTGTCAAAGGATATTGGTGCTTGACCTTGTAGAAATAGTTGGACAAGGTCATCTTTTCTCTAGCAAAGTCCGTACCTTCGACTAAAATGGCCGCATTGGTTTGATTGCACAATTCTGTCTCAAAACTCTGCTCTAACAAAGCATGATAAACTAGACTATCCTCTCTGACAAAAATTTCTTGGTCAAGGACCAGACTGTCTATTGATTCTAGAAAAGGGAGATTAAGAGAATAACGTTTGTTTTCCCTTCGGATCAAACCTGCCTTAATATACTCTTCCATGAGCTTATCAACTGCTACATCTGGAAACTGAGCCTTGATTTCTCGTAGGATCACATCATCATGCTGGTCCAGATAGTCCACCAAATCAATAAAAAATGGCTGTCGAGTCAGACGGGAGGGATTAAAAATCTGAATCATGAAGATTCCTTTCTTTACATTCTAATAGAGGGGATGCTGCTAGTTGACTAGGATTGGTCCCTGGTTGATTCAGAGGCACAGGAAGTTCGAGTTTCCTGTAATATTCTCTCCAAAAATCACTAATCTCCTGCTCCCCATCACCAAATTTCATGGAAATAGTTTCAAAAATCGGTAGGATTTCAGCGATGTACTGAGAGCAGTAAAAGCCAGACCCATCTGGATAAAAAGAGGCATTATAGGGTGCACCCAAATGTTTGCTAGCTCTCTCCTTTACCAAGTCAGCTTCCAGCTCTGGGTAGGTATAGAGATCGTAGAGATGAGTTGGTTCAAAAAATTCAGCCGGTTCTTGACAGATGACCCCTGTTTGCCCACTAGCATGGTAGATGAAACCGTCCAAAAAGATGGCTACATGACTATAGTTACCAGTAGAAGCCTGGATGGCCTGCCCCATATCTGAAAGGTCCTTCACAAAAATCAAATCACCATTTTCTAACATCTTTCTCTCCTAGAAAAAAAGGAGCCGAAACCCCTTTAGCTATATGGAAAACACTGTTTTCTCGTGTCAATCTCCAATCAAATAATTACCATTTAAATAATTCATTAACTATATTATAAGAATCACTCTAGCTGAAAATAATAAAGCAGACCCAAACTTCCAAAAGACAGAGCTAAGTATAGGATTCCTATTTGCAATCCATACAAATGCCAAAAACTACCACTAACTAAAATAAAAATCGATGTCTCAGTAACGAGGCGATGCCATTTTTTAAAAGCATGTGGAGATTTTGGTGCCATATATCGTGCCCAAAATAAGATTAATAGAACTGCTAGAAGAAAAAATAGGAATTTTTCCAGCCAAGAAATTTGTATCACAGACACGGAGAAAAGACCAAGGATTGCCACAACCTCAACCAAAAAGCGCAGTCCTTCAATCAATCGCATCATGCTATCACCTTCTATAAATAGTCAAATTAACAGTTCCAAATATTCCTTAAGAATTACCCATTAAAGCTTTCAGTCAACTGTGGCACCACTTGTTTCTTACGTGAAACAGCACCTGGAAGGAAAGCGTGGTTGTTTTCAAGTTTGAAATTGAAGGCAGCTTCCACCTTGTCCATGTTTGATCCAAGAGCCAGAATTTCAGAGTTTGAGTTGACGATGTCTGTAATCATCAAGACAAAATCTGAGTAGCCGTTTGCCGCATTAGCCGCTTGCATTGCTGCTTCGATTTCTGCTTGGCGTTCCAAGACTTCAGCAATATCAACAGTATTGACTTGGGCAACACGAACCTTATTTCCGTTGAGTTCAAAAGTCTTAGCATCGATGTCAATCAATTCTTCAGCAGATTTACTAGCCAAGTTTGTACCAGCTTTCAACATAGCAAGACCGTACTCTTCCAAGTTCACACCTGCTAATTCTGCCAACTCAGGAGCAATGACTTTATCGGTTGGGTGTGTTGTTGGTGATTTCAAAAGAAGAGTATCTGAAATCAAACCTGAAAGCATCAAACCTGCGATTTCTTTAGGAACAGCTACACCATGCTCTTTAAACATGCGGTAAACGATAGAAGACGCTGATCCAACTGGTTCCAAGCGCATGTAAAGTGGGCTGGCAGTTTCAAAATTAGCCACACGGTGGTGATCCACAACTCCGTAAACTTCTACTTCAGCGATATCTGACACTGACTGTTGGAATTCATTGTGGTCAGTCAAGATGACTTGCTCTGCACCTTCTGCTTTAGCAGATGTGATGACGCGTGGTGCTTCTACACCAAAATAGTTCAACACAAAGGCTGTTTCTTCATTAGGAGTTCCAAGTGCTACTGCTTCTGTGTCCAATCCATAAGCTTCTTTTGCAAGATAAGCAAAGGCTACAGATGAGCCGGTGGCATCTGAGTCAGGATTTTGGTGACCAAATACTAGAATCTTAGACATGATAATACCTCTTTAAATTTATTCATCTTATTTTAGCACTTTTTTCCTCTTTTGACAAAAGTAAGAGGAGCCAAAGGACTCCTCGTTAGATATCAATATCATTGACTAGATTTTTCTCTTGATTTTCGGATAAAAATCGTTCTTTCTGTGGTCTTTTCTTGCGCTTAAGGAGAGCCTCAGCAGACATGGCTTCTTCCTTGCTGGCAAAACCCTCTACATAGATGAGTTTGACTGGCAAGCGAGCTCGGGTATACTTGGCTCCCTTACCACTATTATGAACGGCAAGGCGCCTCTTCACATCCGTTGTATAGCCCGTATAGTAAGAACCGTCGCGGCACTCCACCACGTACATATAGGCCTTATGATCCATAGTAAATCTCTTGAATTTCTGGTGTATAGGAACCATCATCATTGTGAACGATGAGAGGTGGCAAGACCTTAAAGCCACTGGTCGATCCATCCTTGATAGCTTCGATTAAGAGCATATTGGCCTCCTTCTCACGTTTAGGATAGACAAATTGCAGGCGCTTGGGTGCCAAATTATGGCGTTGAAGCATGTCTAAGATATCCAAGAGCCGATCTGGACGATGAACCATGGCCAAACGGCCATTAGACTTGAGAATACTCTGAGCACTACGGCAAATTTCTTTTAGGTTAGTCGTAATTTCGTGTCTGGCCAGAAGGTAGTGTTCACTCTCGTTCAGATTGGAATGCGGATCCACCTTAAAATAAGGCGGATTACACAAAATCATATCCACCTTACTTCCCTGAATGTGGGCAGGCATATTTTTCAAATCATCACAGATGACCTGCATCTGCTCTTCCAAGCCATTCAACTGAACCGAACGCTCTGCCATATCCGCCAAGCGCTCCTGAATCTCTACAGAGAGAATTTTTGCCTCTGTACGACTACTTGCAAAAAGTCCCACTGCACCATTTCCAGCACAAAAGTCCACAATTAAACCCCGTTTAGGGAAGCGAGGAAAGCGTGACAAGAGAACACTATCCACCGAATAGCTAAACACCTCTCTATTTTGAATGATCTTGATATCTGTCGAAAAGAGCTGGTTGATTCGCTCTCCTGGTTTTAATAATTGTTCTTCTTTCATACTTTCATTATAACAAATTATGTTAATATTACAAATGGTTTAGATAATCGTATTTATGGCTTCTTCTTTAAATGCTCAAGTGCCTCACGCGTCCAAACAGGCATCATTCGTCCAAGTGGTGCAAAACCGTGCTTGATACGATCATTTGAAAAACGTCTCCGTCTTGGCAATTGATGTTTTTCTTCCTCCAAAGTACGGATAGAAAGACTAGCCTTCCCAGTGTATTCGTCAAAATCCACCACCTGAACTTGGACTTCATCGCCAATTTTTAAAATGTCATAAATATTTTCAATAAATCCCGTCCGAATCTCCGAGATGTGAATCAGCCCTGTCGCCCCTGTCTCTAACTCAACAAAGGCACCGTAGGGCTGAATTCCTGTAATACGCCCAGTTAGCTTATCACCAATTTTCATTCTAGTCCTCAATTTCAATCGTTTCAATTACTACATCTTCAACTGGTTTGTCCATGGCACCAGTCTCAACAGCTGCAATGGCATCCAAGACCGCAAAAGATTCTGCATCTACCAATTGCCCAAAAACAGTATGGCGGCGGTCAAGGTGAGGAGTTCCACCTTGTTCTGCATAGATCTCAGCGATTGGTTCAGGCCAGCCACCACGCGCAATCTCTTTCTTAGAGTATGGCAAATGTTGGTTTTGAACGATAAAGAACTGGCTGCCATTGGTATTTGGACCCGCATTGGCCATAGAAAGGGCACCACGGATATTATAGAGTTCTTCAGAAAATTCATCTTCAAAAGAGTCACCGTAGATTGACTCGCCCCCCATACCAGTACCAGTTGGATCTCCACCTTGGATCATAAAGTCCTTGATAATTCGGTGGAAAATCACACCATCATAGTAACCGTCTTTTGAAAGAGCAACAAAGTTAGCCACTGTTTTAGGAGCATGTTCAGGGAAGAGCTTGATACGCAAGTCTCCGTGATTTGTCTTAATGGTCGCAAGAGGACCTTCTACTGTTTCAATTTCTACTTGTGGGAAATGCAATTCTTTTTCTACCATACCAAATCCTTCTAAGGCATCAAAAATGCCATCTTCTTCTACTGTTTTTGTAATATAATCTGCTTTTTCTTTGATTTTTTCATGGGAAACTCCCATGGCAATACTGATTCCAGCATAATCAAAGAGTTCCAAGTCATTGAGACCATCCCCAAAGACCATGACATTCTCTGGTTTCAAGCCTAGATGTTCTACAACCTTGGCTACACCAGTTGCTTTGGATCCTGAAATCGGCACGATATCAGATGAATGTTCATGCCAACGCACCATTCGAAGTTTACCTGAGAGACTATCTGGTAGGTGCAAATCAGCCCCTTTATCCTCAAAGGTCCACATCTGGTATATATCCGCTTTTTCATGGAAGTTAGGATCCACATCCAAGTTTGGGTAAATCGGGTCAATAGCCTCACTGATCAGTTCTGTTCGAGTAGAGAGTTTGGCGTCATGACTACCAACCAAACCATACTCAATTCCCTCTTCCTTCGTCCAAGAGATGTACTCCTCAACATCTGACTTGTCAATCTGATGTTGATAAATGACCTGGCCTTTTTTATCTTCGATATAAGCCCCATTTAAGGTTACAAAAAAGTCCGGTTTGAGCTCACGAATCTCTGGAACAACACCGAAAATACCACGTCCAGAGGCGATTCCTGTTAAAATTCCTTTTTCACGCAACTGTTTAAAGACAGTGGGAATTGTAGCTGGAATAAAACCTGTCTTTGACGTACGCAAGGTATCGTCGATATCAAAAAAGACGATTTTAATCTTCTTTGCCTTGTATTTTAATTTCGCATCCATCTCTCTACCTCTTTTTTATCACTCTTTCCATTATACCATAAACCTTAGGAAATTCCTTTTTTGAAAAAAGATGAAAATCCTATCAAAAAGAGAGCCAGTTGAACTAGCCCTCTCTTTTCATCCTAGAACATCTCTAGAGCAATCATGGTAATCATCGTTGCATCATAGTAGTTGTCCAAAGGTAAATCTTGTGTGAAAATGTATTTATTTTGTTGAAGAAGTTTCAGATAACCTTCTCCCTTGTCAGACGCATAGGTAATCGGTGCCAAGAAACTACCTGCCTGGTATTGGTTGAGGGCCGTTCCGTTCAAGTCATAGCCAGCATAGATACGTTGCTCTTTCATAAAGAAATCCATCATCTTTTGAACGAGTTTTTGGCTTCTTTCTTCCTGACTCTGAGACAAGTGATATGGCAAACGGCAAGCGTTATAAGAATACGCTCCATCATATTGAGATTCGATAGTGTTGGCATCAACAAGACGTGCCCCTGACTTCTCAGCCCAGATAAAGTCTGGCAAAAGTCCAGTATCAGAATGAGAACTGATTTGCTCCAATTGCCCAAGCATCTTATCCTTAATGTCTAACCACTGTTTATTTCCAGTCAGGTCATAGAAAGATTGGAAATAGTGAGGAAGAGTATCAGACGTCCGCATCAAGTAATAGTAATCGGAATCCTTGTTGGCCCAGTTCCCTACTGTCAGAACACCTGTCTCTTCGTTGTAATTGTATTGAAGGATATCAGCCAAGATCTTTTTAGCTTGTTCTTGGTATTCCTGCGCTTTATCTGGCCACTGTTTAGCAGCTTCAATTAAAGAATAAGCGATATAGAGATCTCCATCGGTTGCATTTTGTTTCTCGACCGTTTCGCTATCATTTTTTATCACTTGCTTCCAAGACATCAACTGCGTTCCCTCAATACGATGATTTTGATAATAGCGATAAAGACTCTCAAAATCTGCTTGACTTGCTTGCCCTTTTTGGGCTGCTAAAACCGTTATGAGCATGCCGTAACTTTGGGCTTCTGATAGAACCGTCGTTTCCTCAGAATCATTCGTCGTACGAACATAAGACTGATCGCCTTTTGTAACAAGGAACTGTTGACTCCATTGGCTGTAAATTCGATTACGCATCTCAATTTTAGTCCTTCCTCTTGCTAAAAACAAGGCTAAACAAAAGATAGAAAGGATGAGCACAAACCAGACATATTTTAATTTATTCGTTTTCATAGAACCTCCTATCCTGCAAATCGCTTGGTTTTAACCCACTTGGTTTCTTTTCTTCGGAGTACCTTGTCTAGAACGATTGAAGAAATGGAATCAATGGAAACAACGATAAACATCTGTGCATAAGTGAAATAGGCAGCCAAAGCTAACCAGATTTGCTTTGTAGTAGCTTGTCCAAATTGACTTGCCAATGCTGTCATAATTTGCATCAAATAGAGACCAATCATGAGAATCCAGTTAAAGAGCATGAGCTGGGCGATGTAGATATTGTCCGCATCAAAAGCAAATGGAACCCTGACATCTGGGAAGAAAAGATTAAGGCAGATCGCTAGCACATTCGCTAGGAAAATCAAATCCGATAGGACAATGGCAAAGTTAAACCAAAAGAAAACACAAGAATAGTTAAAGACTTCTAGTTTAACGCGCCAGTTTGCTCTGCCAAATAAATGCTTAAAGTTCGAGAGAACAACTTCATAATTTCCTTTCGCCCAACGTTTCCGTTGCATATAGTAACTCTTTAAGGTCTCAGGTTCTTGTTGGAAAGCCTCTGAATTATAGGCAAGGGCAATCAATTTACCACTCTGCATGATTTTGAAGGAAATATCGGTATCCTCGGTTAAGGCACCATTTTTTCAACCACCGATACTCTTTACAAAGTCGGTTTGAATGATAAAGTTGGTTCCTGGAATACGCCCAATTTTAAAGAGATGCCACATTCCAACGTGGTGCACGCGCTGAGTAACAACGATTTCCTGGTTGATACAACGAGTCAAGAAATTTTGATTGGCATTTCGAGTCTTGTTGCGGCCGAAAGATGCCACATGACGTTCTGGATCCTTCATCACTTCTTTCACAAGGAAATAAAGAGCATTTTTTTCAGGCATGGCATCTGCATCATAGACACAGATGTATTCGCCTGTTGCCATCTCCAAAGCATCGTTTAAAACGCCCGCTTTTCCTCCCGTACCAGTACGATCAATAATAGTCAGATTTCTTCCTGCATATTCAGGCATGGCTTGTACAGACAAACATTCTGCATAGGTGTTATCCGAACAGTTATCCGCAAATAAGAGCAATTCCACACGGTCGTGAGGATAATTCATGTCCAAGATAGCTTTTGCCGTTTGGGCAATAACCACATCCTCATTATGAGCAGGAACAACAATGGTAATCTTAGGATAATAAGGTAGCGGCGAGGTATCCACACGAAAATCACTGTGTTTAAACCAAAAGTGTACTGCCGAAAAGAGAATTACCAAGCCCCATGCCAGAGAAATCCAAATTGTAAGCAAGGTAAAAATCATTAACATTTGACTAATCATGATTCACCGCCTTAAAATTTTTGTTCACTCGATGGTAAAGAATATTGTATGCAATAAATAATATGATAAAACAAATGCCAAAGGTGAGACTGAGTCCCAAAGCAATACCAAAAAATAGTTCGGTTAAAGTCATGTTTCCCTCCTAATATTCTACAATTACATCTGTCTCTAGTTGACGTTTGAGATGACTGGCAACATCTTCGTAGTCTTGGTATTTATCTTTATTATCAGAGTTAATCACCAAATAGCCTGTTTGGAACTGAATTCCTTGATTGCCATCTTCTCCATGAAAAACTAAACTGCTCAGTTTCTCCTGTAAAACATTCAGGTAAAGTTCCTTCAAAGAATGTTGGTTAGTACTCGATAGAACGAGAAAATTACCATCCGAAACGTAATAGAGCTTATCATTGTAACTCAATTCCTGAGCAATTACTTCTTGAATACGACTGAGCATCTGGTTATGTTCTTTGGGTTTAATCTGGAAGAACAAATCTTCATGTGCCCAATGAATCAATAAGGACTGTACCGTCACATCACTTTGTTCAGTGACCATAGCTTGGTAATCTGCTCGAGCTTCGTCTTCCTGTTCTTGGACCTTTGAGGCCACCTTGAAGAAATAATAACGAACCTTAAGTAGAATCCCAATCAAAAGTGGAAAACTGATCAATAAGAAGATCAGTTGAATGATTGGGATATAAACCACACCCGCAACCAAAACGATAAGTCCAAAGCCAAATGCTAAGATAAGGGTCCAAGTAAGCAAAAGGTCAGATAATACCAACACTGCAAACAAGGCTAAAGCTAAAAACAAGATTTCTTCTAAAATGATTGCTCGAGCATACAAAAAACAAAGCACCAAAAGAATGACCTCACAGGCAAGCAAAGCCATAAGCCAGTTTTTAAATTGACTCCAATTTTTCATTTTATCTTATTTCCCCCCTTTGAATTCAGATACCGAAGTTGCTGCCCCAAAGTACTGTTGAATGGATTGTACGATTCGTTCAGAGGCTCTTCCATCTCCATAAGGATTTGGTGCCTGAGACATTTGTCTATAAAGAGTTTCATCTGTTAAGAGTGCTGCCATCGCTTCTTTCACACGTACTGGATCCGTACCAACTAGCTTCAACGTACCTGCTCTTACTCCTTCTGGACGTTCCGTCGTGTCACGAAGGACAAGGACAGGTTTGCCGAGAGAAGGTGCCTCTTCCTGAACACCTCCAGAGTCAGTCATGATAAAATAGCTTCTTGAAGCCAAATTATGAAAATCAAGTACATCTAAAGGCTCAATCAAGTGAATACGATCGTGACCAGCTAAGATATCGTTTGCTGCTTCTTGCACAGCAGGGCTAAGGTGAACAGGATAAACAACTTCAATTTCCTGATGAAGATCGACCATCTCACGTAAAGCTGCAAAGACATTTCTCATTGGTTGACCTTGATTCTCACGACGATGCATGGTTACCAATACAAGTTTCTTATCTGGATCCAATTGATCTAGAACTTCATGATAGTAATCCGATTGAACGGTTAGTTTCAAGGCATCAATGGCTGTATTTCCCGTAATGACAATAGCAGACTCAGGATGATTTTCCTTAAGGAGATTTTCTTTACTCTCACTAGTTGGAGCAAAATAAAGATCCGCTAAGTTATCAGTCATCTGACGATTCATTTCTTCTGGGAAAGGAGAATACTTATCAAAGGTCCTTAGACCAGCTTCAACGTGGCCGATACGTACCTGATTATAGAAAGCAACTAAACTTGCTGCAAAAGTTGTTGTTGTATCTCCATGAACAAGAATTATATCTGGAAGTTCTTGCTTAACAACTGGATCAAACTTTTCTAAAATTTTTCCAGTAATATCTAAGAGGGATTGATTTTTTCCCATAATATCCAGATCATAATGTGGCTCGATGCTAAAAGTTTCAAGAACTTGATCTAGCATTTGGCGATGCTGAGCTGTCACAACTGTGATCGTCTCAATGCTGTCACTATGTTTTTGCAATTCTAACACTAAAGGGGCCATTTTAATAGCTTCTGGTCGTGTTCCAAAAACAACCATCACTTTCAGTTTCTTCATTACGCTATCCTTCTACTATAATAAAATTTGATAAATCATATTAATTTGTATATCGAATAGTTCCAATTTCAATTAATTTGACTTTCATAATTATTTTACCGTCAATTTATTTATATGTCAAATTTTTTCCAAATTATATTATTTCATTTCATTTAATTTTAACATTCTGTAACTTTTTTTGTAATGATATCGTTTACAACTAAAAATAGCCCATTTCCCGATATATTTCAGATTTTTTTCAGAAAATACGACAATACACAAACTATTATTTATATGTCTTGTTGTATATTTATATTTGTATTGATATTTCAAGTAATTATATTCTACCACTTTGAGGAATAAATCAAACAATTTCAAACAAAAAATCCCTTTTTCGAATGAAAAAGGGACTGTGATTGTTTACTATATTTAAAATTTAAATCTTATAAAATTTGTCTTAAAACAAATTTTTCGACAGATACAAGACCAATTCTCCGATATCTTCACAAACCGCATTCATGGCCGGTTGATGGTTCTGATACCAAACACCCGTCCCATCTGGAATATAGCCTCGTTTGATGTACAATCTCTGGGCAGGTCCATAACCTGAGTGCAAACCTACACCCAACGTCACTTTGTCTGAAAAAAGCTTAACTCGATTTTCTGCCTCTTCCATCAAGAGGTTTCCAATACCTTGATTTTGAAAAGGCTCAAAGACATTGAAATCTGAAAGTTCTGGAGCCATTCCAGCAAAGGGGCCCTGCTTAGCATCGGGTAAAATAGTAATGTAGCCCGCTACAGCACTAGTAAGATCAGCAATTAACACTTCCCTCTCCCCACTTTCTTGCTCCTTAAAGTATCGAGTTAAAATCTCCTCTCTACTTGGCCAACCTTGGCTGATAAATCCTCGAGATAGTTCTTTTATGTCAGATTCTTGCATTTTTCTAATTGAACATGTCATCTTCATAAACTGCTCCTTTATAGCTTCCTCCTACCATTATAGCATGATAATAAAGATTAAAAGAAAAAACCTAGTAAGACAAAAGAATCTTACTAGGTCAACAGGGAATCCTTTCTAACAAAGTCCCATAAAAATCTGAAAAAGAGATCCCCCGGACCTCAACTCGCTCTCTCATTTCCATGCTCGTGAAAAAAAGACCCGTAAGGGTCTTTTCTTTAATCTTCGTTTACGAAAGGCATCAAAGCCATTACGCGAGCGCGTTTAATAGCTGTTGTTACTTTACGTTGGTTTTTAGCTGAAGTTCCTGTTACACGACGAGGAAGGATTTTCCCACGTTCTGAAACGAAACGGCTAAGAAGCTCAGTATCTTTGTAATCAACATATTCAATTTTGTTTGCTGCGATGTAATCAACTTTTTTACGGCGTTTGAATCCGCCACGACGTTGTTGAGCCATGTTTTTTCTCCTTTATAGTATTAATTGTCCATTAGAATGGTAAATCATCATCTGAAATGTCCAATGGATTGGTTGCTCCAAATGGATTTTCAGAACGTGAAAAGTCTGGTACTGGGTTTGCAGGTGCTGATTGACCAGCAGTTGGTGCAGAATAAGCTCCACCTGAATGTCCTTCACGCACTCCGCGGCTTTCCAACATTTGGAAATTCTCAGCCACGACTTCTGTTACGTAGACACGTTGTCCTTGCTGGTTATCGTAACTACGAGTCTGGATACGGCCTGTGATCCCGATAAGAGAGCCTTTTTTAGCCCAGTTAGCAAGATTTTCAGCCTGTTGGCGCCACATAACGACATTGATGAAATCAGCCTCACGTTCGCCATTTTGACTCTTAAATGTACGGTTTACTGCAAGAGTAAAAGTCGCAACTGCTACATTTGATGGGGTATAACGCAACTCAGCGTCACGTGTCATACGCCCTACAAGTACAACATTGTTAATCATAATTTACCTTCTTACGCGTCAAGTTTGACGATCATGTGACGAAGAATGTCAGCGTTGATTTTTGAAAGACGGTCAAACTCTTTAAGAGCTAAGTCGTCGTTTGCTTCAACGTTAACGATGTGGTAAAGTCCTTCACGGAAATCTTGGATTTCGTATGCAAGACGACGTTTTTCCCATGATTTTGATTCAACAACAGTTGCACCGTTGTCAGTCAAGATAGAGTCAAAACGTGCTACCAAAGCGTTTTTCGCTTCTTCTTCAATGTTTGGACGAATGATATAAAGAATTTCGTATTTAGCCATTGATATGTTCCTCCTTTTGGTCTAATGACCCCTAGTCTTTGCAAGGGGTAAGTGAGGTTTGCTCACAATTAACTATTATACTAGAAATACTAGTAGATAGCAAGAGAAAAAAGATAAAAAAGATAAAAATGAAAAATAACTCTATTGATTAGAAATAATATTCTCTTTCAGTTCTAAAGCTCTGGCCATCTCTTTCAAAATGAAGAATAGTGAAAAGCCGACTATTACTAAAAAGAATCCTAAGTAAATAAAGGCTTCTACAAAACCTAGAGCATCAATCAGCCACCCCGTCAGAGGAAAAATAACAATCATACTCAGGCTGAACATCATGGAGTAGACACTTAGCATGGTTGCACGTACCTCACTTGGGAGTCGATTTTGTAAATCGTTGTCAAAAATCGGTTGAAAGAGAGCATATAAGGCGTTACTAATCAAATAAATCAAAATATAAATCAGTGGCGTACCAAAGTAGGAAAGTAAGTAGGTCACTCCCGTCAAGAGTACAAGAATTGGAAAGAGCTTTAAGGCGGAATACTTCTTTCCAATCTTACTTCCTAGATAAACTGCCCAGATATTCAAAGCACTGCCCATCAGCATAACCATCGAAATCTGCCATCCTTCTAAGTCCGGCAGTTGATTTTGATAGTAAAAATAAAACATGCACATCAGTGTCCCGATGATTTGGGACAGAATCATCCAACCAAAAAGACTGGGATTTCTCTGCAGCTCCTCTTTAACAGTCAACATAATCTTTTTCATGGTCAGACGCTCAGATTTTTGCGCTTTAACACTAGGCTCTTTTAGCATCCAAGTTAAGAATAGGACGATTATAGAAGTGGCAATCATGATATAGTAGGTCAAGTGCAATTGACCATGGACAAAAAATCCCGCTAAAACGGTCCCCAAAGACCGAGTTCCTTCTGCTACTCCTGACATAAAACTTGAGATAGACAAGTAGCGCTCTTTTAATCCAGCCTCCACGGCCGAATCATAAACCATAGCTGCACTCGTCCCCGAATCAAAATTATAAGACAAGGCACTCACCACCATAGCGAGTGCATAAATCCAAAAATTACCTTGCCCTAGTAACATGAGAATAGACGACGCAATCCCAGCAATCCGACTGAGATAAAGATTGGTTTTATATGAATAGCGGTCAGCTAACATTCCAGAGGGAATTTCACAAATGACACTGGTGGCATGAAAAATACTTTCCAATAAGCCAATCTGCCAAAGCGACATCCCGTTTTGACTGAGAAATAGAATCCAAAAGCTAGTAATGCCCAAAAAGGCAAAAAATTCTACCCCAGCCATGAGACCGATATTCTTCCGATAATTTGGTTTAAACATCATTTCTCCTTTAACAAGTGTATATATCTTTGTGTCTGTCACTTGTTAATCTGTGCTTTACATGTCCCTCACCTCTTCTTTCTTCTACTTTGAAAAAACGCCCCTAGGGCGTTTTGATTTATTTTACGGTTTAATACGGTGCAACATACGTGGGAATGGAATAGCTTCGCGGATATGTTTAGTTCCTGCTGCGAAAGTTACCATACGCTCGATACCGATACCAAATCCACCGTGTGGTACAGTACCGTATTTACGAAGGTCAAGGTAGAATTCATACTCTGTACGATCCATACCAAGTTCTTCCATCTTAGCGACAAGGGCGTCGTAGTCTTCCTCACGCATAGAACCACCGATGATTTCTCCGTAGCCTTCTGGTGCAAGCAAGTCTGCACAAAGCACGCGTTCTGGATTTCCAGGAACTGATTTCATGTAGAAGGCCTTGATAGCTGCTGGGTAGTTCATGACAAATGTTGGCACACCAAAGTGGTTTGAAATCCATGTTTCGTGTGGTGAACCAAAGTCATCGCCATGTTCCAAATGCTCGTAGTCAGCATCTTCATCATTTTCATGCTCTTGCAAGAGGTCAATGGCTTGATCGTAAGTAATGCGTTTGAATGGCTCTGCAATGTAGCGTTTCAAAAGTTCTGTATCACGTTCCAGGGTTTCCAAGGCTTGAGGCGCACGATCAAGGACACCTTGAAGAAGAGCTTTCACATAAGCTTCTTGCAAGTCAAGTGACTCATCGTGTGTCAAGTAAGAGTACTCTGCGTCCATCATCCAGAACTCAGTCAAGTGACGGCGCGTTTTTGATTTTTCAGCACGGAATACTGGACCAAAGTCAAATACACGACCAAGAGCCATAGCCCCTGCTTCTAGGTAAAGCTGACCAGATTGACTCAAGTAGGCTGGCGTTCCGAAGTAGTCTGTTTCAAAGAGTTCTGTTGAATCTTCAGCCGCGTTTCCTGAAAGAATTGGGCTATCAAATTTCATGAAGCCGTTCTTGTCGAAAAACTCATAAGTTGCATAGATGATAGCGTTACGGATTTGCATCACCGCTACTTGCTTACGAGAGCGGAGCCACAAGTGACGGTTGTCCATCAAGAAGTCTGTTCCGTGTTCTTTTGGTGTGATTGGGTAGTCTTGAGATTCACCGATGACTTCGATGTCTGTGATATCGAGCTCATAGCCAAACTTAGAACGTTCGTCTTCTTTGACAATCCCTGTCACATAAACAGAAGTTTCTTGGCTTAGACGTTTAATCGTATCAAACTTCTCTAGCCCCACTTCTTCACCAAATTTTTCTACAAAGTTTGGTTTGAAGGCTACACCTTGGAAGAAGGCTGTTCCATCACGCAATTGCAAGAAGGCAATTTTCCCTTTTCCTGATTTGTTGGCAACCCAGGCTCCGATGGTCACTTCTTGACCAACGTAGTCTTTTACATCGATAATTGTTACACGTTTTGTCATAATCTATCTTCCTTTTTTCGTTTAACTTGTCCGAAGACATCATTACCCACTATTTTACCATAAATAGACTGTGATAGCTAGGTTCTACTAGAGAAAAATCGCGAGATTTTCGTTACAAAAAATCTTCGCTAAAAAGGCGAAGATTCTAAGTTTTATTTTTCCATAAATTGATGCAAACGACGAATAGCTTCTTTTAATGTATCCAAGTCTGTGGCATAGCTGAGACGAACATTTTCTGGTGCTCCAAATCCAGCTCCCGTAATCAAGGCCAGTCCGACTTCTTCGAGAATAGCCGTTGTAAACTCTGTCACATCGGTATAACCCTTCATTTCCATCGCTTTTTTAACATTTGGGAAAAGATAGAAGGCACCTTGGGGCTTGACAACTTCAAATCCTGGGACTTGGCACAAGAGAGGATAAATGGTATTCAACCGTTCCTCAAATGCTTGACGCATGGTTTCAACAGAGTCTTGCGGTCCAGTTAGGGCTTCAATGGTAGCATATTGTGATACAGCAGTCAGGTTGGAGGTCGTTTGTCCTGTTAGTTTGCTCATGGCAGCAATAATTTCAGGATTTCCCACAGCATAACCTACCCGCCAACCAGTCATGGCATAGGCCTTAGATACACCGTTAATCACGATGGTTTGCTTGCGAATGGCTTCTGACAGACTAGAAATTGGAACAAATTCGTTCCCGTTATAAACCAAACGACCATAAATATCATCTGCTAAGATAAGGACATCATGCGCAACAGCCCAATTTCCGATAGCCAAGAGTTCCTCACGAGAGTAAATCATACCGGTCGGATTCGATGGTGAATTGAGAACTAAGATCTTGGTCTTATCTGTTCGCGCTGCTTCTAGCTGCTCTACTGTTACTTTAAAGTGATTGTCTTCCTTTGCCTGGACAAAGACTGGCACTCCTTCTGCCATTTTGACCTGGTCTCCATAGCTGACCCAGTATGGTGTAGGGATAATGACTTCATCACCTGGATTGACCACAGCCATAAAGAAGGTGTAGAGAGAGAACTTAGCACCAGTGGCAAAGGTAACCTCGTTGGCTGCAACAGAATACCCATAATAGCGTTCAAAATAGGTATTAACCGCCGCTTTTAACTCTGGTAGGCCTGAAGCAACTGTATAAAAGGAAGCTCGTCCATCTCGAATCGCTTCTACCGCTGCATCCTGAATGTTTTCAGGAGTATGAAAATCAGGCTGTCCCAAGGTTAAGAAAAGAACATCCTTTCCCTGAGCTTTTAATGCTTTGGCTCTTGCATCACTAGCTAGAGTGATGCTTTCTTCCATTTCTAGTACACGTTTGGATAGTTTCATATGCCCTCCTTATTGGATCACTGCTCCTGTTTCAAAGTCAACCAGATAGTACTGTTTTCCTGACTTAACTTCCCAAATCGGCTTGTCCTGATAGCGACCAAAAGTAATCTTGTCAATGTCGCTAGCTCCTTTTTCCCTCGAAATCGTCGCTGCCTTGTCTTGAGAAATCCCTTTATCAAGCTGATAAACATAAATCTTGTGGTCATTCTTTTCAATCAGTACGGCAATGGCCTCTTGCTTTTTATTATGTCCTAAAACGCTGTAATAACCTTCTAGTCCATTATAAAAATCAACCTGATCTGCCTTTTCCAATTCTGCATACTGCTTGGCTAGTTTTTCTCCCTCAACTCTAGCATCTTGATAGGGTTTCATGCTGAGTGATATCAGATAAAGGAAGGAAGTGGTCATGACTAGTACTACCAGAGCAATGCCGATTCCATACTGTAAAAGTAGCTTGTTTTTTGCTTTTTTCTGTCTTAGTTTCACTCGTCTATTTTACCATCTCTCCTTCTTTATTACAAGTGAAGACGGGAACATTCTAAGATTCTTTTCCTATAAAATATAAGTTCTTGTTTTTCTCTCTCATTATTGATAAAATAGCCTTATGAAACAATATTTGAAAGAGAAAATTTCCGATAATCAACTAGACTTAAAAACGGCTATCGTCCTCAATAAAGCCATACGAACTTTTAAACCATATGAAGCCAAGGCTGCTAAAGAACACGGGCTAACACCCACCCAATTTTCAGTTTTGGAAACCCTCTATAGCAAGGGGGAACTACGCATTCAGGATTTGATCGAAAAAATGCTAGCCACTTCTGGAAACATGACTGTTGTCATTCGAAATATGGTTCGAGATGGATGGATTTCTAGAAATTGTGACCCGAAAGATCGTCGATCCTTTTTCCTGAAATTAACACCTGCAGGACGCAAAAAAATCGAGGAGGTTCTTCCTGACCATATCGATTCTATAGTAGAAGCACTCAGCATCTTGGAAGATGGCGAAAAGGAAGACTTAATCCACATTTTAAAAAAATTTAAAAATTTGTGAGCAAAATTATTGCTAATTAGTATCATTTGTTGTAACATTGATGGTAACAAAAGAGTTCGCTCTTTGAATTTTAAACTAAAGGAGACATATCATGTCTAAAAAAGTATTATTTATCGTCGGTTCACTTCGCCAAGGTTCTTTCAACCACCAAATGGCCCTCGAAGCTGAAAAAGCACTTGCTGGAAAAGCGGAAGTTAGCTATCTTGATTACTCAGCTGTTCCTCTCTTTAGCCAAGATTTGGAAGTTCCAACTCATCCAGCTGTAGCTGCTGCTCGTGAAGCAGTCCTTGCTGCCGATGCCATCTGGATTTTCTCTCCAGTCTACAACTTCTCTATCCCTGGAACCGTGAAAAACTTGCTTGACTGGCTCTCTCGTGCCCTTGACTTGTCTGATACACGTGGCACTTCTGCCCTCCAAGACAAGTTTGTTACTGTCTCATCTGTAGCCAATGCCGGTCACGAGCAGCTCTTTGCGATTTACAAAGACCTCTTGCCATTTATCCGTACACAAGTCGTTAGTGACTTTACAGCTGCTCGTGTTAATGACTCTGCTTGGGCAGACGGAAAATTGGTGTTAGAGGAAGCAACTGCTTCATCACTTGCAAAACAAGCTGACGACCTTCTTGCAGTCATCAACTAATCCAGCAAAAACCAGCTCGAATGAGCTGGTTTTATGCTTGTTTCACAAAGACGAGTTCTAAGTCACTGGATAAATCAGGTTGGTAGTCAAAGCCTGCAAAACTGAGCTTGCGAGCTTGTTCGACTGTATGGATTTGCCCCTCTATCAAGGCGGTCAAAAAGGCACCACGGGCTTTTTTTGAAATGGTTGAGTGGATTTTCAACTGGCCTGCCTTGTCCTCCATAAATTTGAAGGTCACCATCTTTTCTCTAATTTCCTTCGAAAATACGGTTTCAAACTCTGATGATAGGAGTGAGAATATCAAGTCCTCGTCCTGAAGTGCCTCATCATAGGCTGATTTCCAATGAGTCTTTAGGGTTTTTCTAGCCACTTTTAACTTCATCAAGAAGTCCAAACGGTGAGGAGCCATGGGAGATAAGGCAGGGACAACACCGTATAAAGCCGAGGTAATCAGGACATGATTTTCAAGATAGGTTTGTTCAGCCTTGGTTAACTCATCTCGTTTGATGTGACGATACATGAGACCATCGAAAAGTTTCAAGGCTGGATAATGTTTAGCCCTGTGATCTTTTAAAGCTTGAATATGAGCGTACTCTTCTTCTGCTTTCTCGGCAGATACCTTATAAAAAGTCTCTAATTCACTGGCTGAGTAGTGCGCCAGTGAGTCAAGGACTACCTGACTTTCTTCCCTCAAGGGGAGCGCTTCGATACAAGGATGGTCTGTGTTCATTTCTTTTGCTGTTGGGATTAAAATTTTCATATTGTTAGTGTAGCATATTTTTCAACCACGACCAAGAATTTCATCTTAAAAACCTCGGTTCACACCGAGGTTTCTCTGTTTATTTTGGCCATCCTAACCAGATAGCCACGAGAACAAGGGCTGTGCCAGCTAAGCTTGTTAAGATAGATAAGAATTTATCTTTTTTCTCCTTGAACTGAGAAAACCTATTTTTATACTCAATGAAAATCAAAGAGCAAACTAGGAAGCTAGCCGCAGGCAGTACTTGAGTACGGCAAGGCGACGCTGACGTAGTTTGAATTTGATTTTCGAAGAGTATTATTGTACTTTAAAGGTCTTGAGATAATTATCTTTTCCAACTTGACCTTCAAAGGATTGCCCATTTTCAAGGTAAGGAAGGTCGTCTGACACGGAAGCCTTGACTTTATAAATCTTGCCATCAACTTTGAAGAAGTAGACGGTGTCACCCTTGATAACAGCTGATTTAAGGTCTGAAACCACTCCCTTGATGTTTTCTACCGTTTCATTATCCAGCTCGAGGTCGTTTTTATTGGCATATTTGCTGAGGAGTTCATCTACTGTAGCTGCTACGATGACGTTTTGGTACTCTACTGCATCAACCAAAGCATACTCCTTGACCAAACCTGCATTGTCCTTCAATCCCATGATGTAGAGCGGTTTGTCATTGAGATTGACAAGGATAGGGAAGGTCGCCTTATAGGCTTTTTCCTGCACTGCTCCTTCTGCGGAAGCACGGGCTGATTCTTCGGTTGCTGAAGCTAGATTGTACTTGGTGATTTCACCAGTGCGCATATTTTCAAGGATAAATCCTAGATTACTTTCGTCAGCGTTGGCTGAAGTCACCCCAGTGTAGAGATAAATGTCATTTCCGATAGAAAGATAGTTATAGCCCTCGGTCGTTTGGGTAACGTTTTTCTTAGAAATCAAGGCATTCCAGAAGCCGTCTTTATACTTGCCGTTATAGTTGATTTGCTGGATGGTTTCTTCTGCTGGATAGACACGATCCACCCATTCTGGTACTTCATCCAAGCTGTATTCCTTGGTTTCTCCATTGGTGGCGTCTAAGATAATAACAGACGAAGGGCGAGGAACTCCTAGACCAAACTGCTTTTGATAAACGGTTGCTACATAGAAAGGATTGCCTTCATCATCCACCTCAAAGGAGGGCGTTTTAAAAATCTTGGTTGGGTACTTGATCCGAAGATGACGTTTGACGTCTCGGTTAAAATACTCGGAGTCTGAATACTTCATTGGCGTTTTTAAATCCACCAATTCCGCATTTCCTGTCACCATATCAACCTTGATATACTCGCCAATTCCCTTGGACTGATTATTAAACCATTTGATCGGGTCGGCATACTCCAAAGGAGTTACTCGATAAGGTTTGCCATCAACCGTCAGCTGGGTATAAGTATCTGCTGCTACGTACTGGGAGACCTTATCCGTCAGAGAGCCTAGATAACGATCTCCAATCTTCTCTGCAGTGCTCCGATCTAGGATTGGAACCTTACTGGTATCACTCTTAGGAAAATCTTTAAAATCTTTTTCTGTGATAGACACCACATTAGCATAATTTTTTGCTTGGAAAAAGCTAGAGGTTACTAGGCTTACCAGACCAGCAAGGGCAAAAATGATAGCTGCAGTCAGAAACAATCCTCTACTAAGTTTGGTAAAAAGGAATCCTTCTAGATTGAGATCTTTGGTAGCCTTGCCATGGCGTAGGTGAACAGTTTTGAGGAGATTGGTACCCTTGCGGAAACTAAACAAAATCCCCATCACCACCAAATGCCCACAGAGAAAGAAGATGAATTCCCAACTAGTCAGATTGAAGGGTGGTAAAAATATATACCAGGTCGTTGCGATAAAAACAAGTTCAAATAGTATGCGTTTCATCTGAATTCCTCCTAAATAATCCGTCCTTCCAAATGATCCAGTTCATGTTGGCAGATCTGAGCTGGAAAACCTGTTAACGTAATGGTCTGTTCCTGCCACTTACTATCTCGATAGGAAACCGTAATCGTTTCATAACGAGTTGTTGATCGCACCCCAGTCAAGGACAAACACCCTTCCTCTGTCTCGTAAGGTCCTATGTAGGAAAGGAGAACGGGATTAAACATAACCATGGGAACCAAGCCAAGATTAAAGATAATGACACGCTTCTGCACACCAATCATATTGGCCGCTAGACCGACACAGGTCTCGCGATTAGCCAGCAGGGTATCCTGCAAATCCTTAGCCAGATAAAGGTCTTCCTGACTTGCAGGTTTCGAGACCTGCGACAAGAATAAGACATCTCGGACAATTTTCTTTTCCATTCTCTTACGCTCCTTACATCTTTACTTTATTATAGCACAAAAGGGGGCAACTTCTAGTCCTTTCCCTCAAATGCAAAAAAAGCCATCCGAAGATGACTTTCTTTTTAAATCGCGTTCTTATCAAGACCAAGTTTACGTTGAACAAACTTGACGATTTCGACGATAAGTATCATTGAGAAGCTTCCAGCTAGAACAATAGCCCATTGTGACAAGTCTAGTTTGGTTACGTGGAAGATACCTTCAAGTGGTTCTACAACGATGGTCGCCATCAGAAGGATGAAGGATACCAAGATGGACCAGTTAAAGGTCTTAGACTTGAATGGGCCAACTGTCAAGATGGATTGGTAAACAGACTTGACATTGTAGGCATGGAATAGTTGAATCAAACCAAGGGTTGCAAAGGCCATAGTAAGGGCATCCGCATGAATGGCATGATTGTCACCCACATGAACTGGGTAAGCAATTGCAAGTCCATAAACACTCATAACAATAGCTGCTTGGAGTACACCTTGATAGATGATAGAACTCAAAACACCACCTGAGAAGAAGCTTGACTTACGTCCACGAGGTTTGTGGGTCATAACACCTGGCTCAGCAGGTTCAACACCAAGAGCGATAGCTGGGAAGGTATCGGTTACCAAGTTGATCCACAAAAGATGAACTGGCTGCAAGACGTCCCAACCAAACAAGGTTGATAAGAAGATAGTTAATACTTCAGCAGTATTGGCAGAAAGTAAGTACTGAATAGTCTTTTGAATGTTTGAGAAGACCTTGCGTCCTTCTTCAACTGCGACGATAATGGTCGCAAAGTTATCATCTGCAAGAATCATGTCAGAAGCCCCCTTAGAAACCTCTGTACCAGTGATTCCCATACCGATACCGATATCGGCTGTTTTCAGAGCTGGCGCATCATTAACACCGTCACCTGTCATAGCAACAACCTTACCTTGTTTTTGCCAAGCCTTGACGATACGAACCTTGTGTTCTGGAGATACACGCGCGTAGACAGAGTATTGACCAACGACTTTTTCAAATTCTTCATCAGAAAGTTCGTTAAGCTCAGCACCAGTCAAAACATGGTCTTCCGAGTCATTTTCGTCGATAATTCCCAAACGTTTGGCAATAGCTTCTGCTGTGTCTTGGTGGTCACCAGTGATCATGATTGGACGGATTCCCGCTTCCTTAGCGACACGAACAGCTTCTGCTGCTTCGGCACGTTCAGGGTCAATCATTCCAATCAATCCAGTAAAGATCAAGTTGTTTTCAAGCTCTTCAGAAGTAAGATTTTCTGGAATACTGTCGATAGTCTTATAAGCACCTGCAAGGACACGCAAGGCTTGGTGAGCCATTTCCGAGTTATTTGTATGGATTAATTCAGTGACTTTCTCATCAATCGGAGCAACATCTCCAGCTTTATCACGAGCAACACAGCGTTTCAAAAGTTGATCTGGAGCCCCCTTGACTGCCACGAGGAATGTACCATCTGGCAATGGATGAACCGTTGACATGAGTTTACGATCTGAGTCAAACGGCAATTCAGCTACACGAGGATATTTCTCTAAAAATCCTTTAACATCGTAGCCCTTGTCCAAGGCATACTGGATGAAGGCTGTTTCCGTTGGATCCCCGATCAGGTTTCCTTCTGCATCAATCTTAGTATCATTAGCCAAAACAACAGAACGAAGAAGAGGCATGTCCAAGCCAAGTTCAATATCATCAGCTGAGTCATGTAGGACTGCGTCGTAGAAGACTTTTTCGACTGTCATCTTGTTCATGGTAAGCGTACCAGTCTTATCAGAAGCGATGATTTCTGTTGAACCAAGTGTTTCTACTGCTGGCAACTTACGAACGATAGAGTTTCGTTTGGCCAAAACTTGAGTACCAAGGGCAAGAACGATCGTCACGATAGCAGGAAGTCCTTCTGGAATGGCTGCAACAGCAAGCGCAACAGAGGTCATCAACTCACCAAGTGGATTTTTACCTTGAATGAAGACTCCAACTACAAAAGTAACAAGGGCAATGACCAAAATTGCATAGGTCAAGACCTTAGAAAGGTTGTTCAAGTTTTGTTTGAGTGGTGTATCCGTCTCATCCGCATCTTGGAGCATGCCAGCGATATGACCCACTTCCGTGTACATACCTGTATTGACAACAACGCCAAGACCACGACCATAAGTCACATTTGAGTTTTGGAAGGCCATATTGACACGGTCACCAATACCAGCATCTGCAGAGAGCTCGACAGTCAAGTCTTTTTCGACTGGAACAGACTCACCTGTCAATGCTGCTTCTTCGATTTTAAGTGAATTAGCTTCTAGCAAACGTAGGTCTGCTGGTACGACGTCACCTGCTTCAAGGGCAACGATATCACCTGGTACCAATTCTTTGGAATCAATCTCAGCCATGTGCCCATCACGAATAACGCGAGCAGCTGGACTAGACATAGACTTGAGGGCTTCGATGGCTTCTTCTGCTTTTCCTTCTTGGTAAACACCAAAGGCAGCGTTGATGATAACCACGGCTAGGATAATGATGGCATCTGCGATATCTTCCCCACCAGAAGTTACGACTGACAAGATAGCCGCAGCAACTAGGATGATAATCATCAAATCCTTAAATTGCTCGATAAACTTGACTAGGAGAGATTTTTTCTCACCCTCTTCCAGTTCATTGCGTCCATATTCAGCTAGACGTTTCTGCGCTTCGCTTGACGAAAGACCTTGCTCAGTTGCTTCAACTGACTTCAAGACCTCTTCAGGACTTTGAGTGTAAAACGCTTGGCGTTTTTGTTCTTTTGACATGTGTCTCCTCCTTGACATTGTGTGCAAAACAAGTTCTCTTTTAGTTTTATGACAAACAAAAAGAGACCTGTTAATCATAACAAGTCTCGCTGTTTAAGATAGCGCCGGAAAGAATACTTTGCAGTATAAAATTCGGAATGACGACACTATCACAGGTTTCTGCCAGCTACTCCCTTGAGTAGTACTATTATATCAAAATTTGAACAATTTTCAAGAATTAAAATCCGATGAAACAAGACTAAATTTGAATTTTCCCATGAAAACCAGTATAATGAAAACAGAATCTCAGCACTAGAAAGGAAGTCCGATGAACCAATCCATGTCAAATCTCAAGTTGGCGGAACGTGGTGCCATTATCAGCATTTCGACCTACCTCCTATTATCTACGGCAAAATTAGCGACTGGCCACCTCCTACAGTCTTCCAGTTTGGTAGCGGATGGTTTCAACAACGTATCCGATATTATCGGAAATGTTGCTCTTCTGATCGGTATTCGGATGGCGCGCCAACCTGCAGACCGTGATCATCGCTTTGGTCACTGGAAAATCGAAGATTTGGCTAGCTTGATTACTTCCATCATCATGTTCTATGTTGGTTTTGATGTGCTTCGGGACACCATTCAGAAAATCCTCAGTCGGGAACAGACGGTTATCGACCCTCTGGGTGCAACTCTCGGAGTCATCTCTGCGGCAGTCATGTTCGCAGTTTATCTCTATAATACTCGCCTCAGTAAGAGATCCAAATCCAAGGCCCTCAAGGCTGCCGCCAAGGACAATCTTTCCGATGCTGTTACCTCACTTGGTACTTCCATTGCCATCCTAGCCAGCAGTTTCAACTATCCTATCGTGGATAAACTGGTCGCTATCATCATCACCTTCTTTATCTTAAAGACAGCCTATGATATCTTTATAGAGTCTTCCTTTAGTCTTTCAGATGGTTTTGACGACCGTCTGCTGGAAGATTATCAGAAGGCCATCATGGAGATTCCAAAGATTAGTAAGGTTAAGTCTCAAAGAGGTCGCACCTACGGTAGCAATATCTACCTTGATATCACACTGGAGATGAATCCCGATCTATCAGTCTATGAAAGTCACGAAATTGCAGACCAGGTCGAATCCATGCTGGAAGAGCGTTTTGGAGTCTTTGATACCGATATCCACATCGAACCTGCTCCTATACCTGAAGACGAAATTTTGGACAATGTCTATAAAAAACTACTCATGCGCGAGCAATTGATTGACCAAGGGAATCAGCTAGAAGAACTCCTTGCTGAGGACTTTCTCTATATCCGTCAAGATGGAGAGCAGATGGACAAGGGCGCTTATAAAGTTGCAAAAGAACTACCTACTACAATCAAGGATATTCAAATTACTTCCATTAGTCAAAAAACCAAGCTCATTTGCTATGAGTTAGATGGTATCGTCCACACCAGTATCTGGCGTCGCCATGAAACTTGGCAAAATATCTTCCACCAGGAAACAAAAAAAGAAGACAAAGAGTAACCCTATCCAGTGGATAGGGCTTTTTTGATTGATTTTTAAGCTAAACTGGATTATAGCTGTTTGAAAGATTTGCTTTTCGAAGCTTGTTTTGTCTGTTTTCTTGCTTGACGATTTTGCTCGATGCGCCATTCTCTTTCATAATACTTCATAGTCTCGTATGCCCTTTCAGGAAGACCTACATCTAATAGAAAGATAGGGATAAGCAAATCTGCTGACTGATGAAAAGGGAAACACCTTCTCTTCAGTAGGACTATAAGTGATTGGGATTTCGCATTTTCCTTGTTTTTAAAATCAACTTCAATCCGATAGGAATCCCTATACTTCCCTCGAATCCGAGAGAAGGAAAATTCTTCTACATCAGCCCAAGCGTAAAATTGACTGGGTTTCTTTGGATTCGGTTTGTAGTAAAACCCCTCAACAGTACATCTCAAATATTCCTTATCGGAACTTAACAGTCTGTATGTCTGATAAATGACTACTCCAGCACAAAAAAGTACAAACAGCATCAACAAAAGACTTACCGTATGAAGTCCCGTCCCCTTTTGCGAATACGAATGGAGATAATAGAGAGGTAACAAGAAGAAAAGCACCGAAGCTAGGCCAAACAAGGCATTCCAAATGATTTTCTTTGGACTACGCTTAATGACTTTTTCTTCCATCATACCAACTCACTTAAATATTCATAGCGTTCGTATTTTTCAAGGAGTTCTTCGTTTTTCTCGTCTAGCTCTTTTTGAAGAGTCGCTAGTTTACCAAAGTCGGAGCCATTTGCCTGCATTTCTTCTTCAATGGATGCGATACGATTTTCTAAGGCTTCAATATCGCCTTCAATGCTTGCCCACTCCTGCTTTTCTTGATAGGTCATACGCTTCTTGTCTTCACGAACTTTGACCGCTTTCTCTTTTTCGGCCTTTTGAACTTGACTTGCTGTTTCTGCTTCAAAAGCTTTTTCGTCAAGGTAATCAGTGTAATGGCCAAAGAAAGGACGAATCTTACCATCCTCAAAAGCTAGAATCTTAGTCGCTACCTTATCAAGGAAATAGCGATCGTGGCTGACTGTTAAAACAGGACCAGCAAAACCTTGCAAGAAATTCTCCAAAACTGTTAAGGTCGCAATATCCAGATCATTTGTCGGCTCGTCCAAAAGCAGAACATTGGGTTTTTCAAGGAGAAGTTTAAGGAGATAGAGACGTTTTTTCTCTCCTCCAGACAACTTCTCAATCAAGGTTCCATGCGTCGAACGTGGAAAGAGGAATTGCTCTAGCAACTCAGCGATGGAAGTTGTAAAACCACCGCTAGTCTTGACCTCCTCTGCCACTTCCTGCAGGTAATTGATAACTCGCTTGCTCTCATCCATGCCCTCAATTTGTTGAGAGAAATAGGCGATACGAACGGTTTCCCCAATCACAACTTGACCTGCTGTTGGCTCAAGACTTCCTGCGATGAGATTAAGCAGAGTTGACTTCCCGACACCATTATCCCCAACGATTCCGATACGGTCTTTGGCTTGCACCAAGAGATTAAAATCTTGCAAAATTGGCTTGTTTTCATAGGCAAAGGAAACATCCTGAAACTCGATGACTTTCTTCCCAATCCGACTGGTTTCAAAGTTCATGGTCAAGTCTGTATCAGCAACGCCACCTGAAACTTCTTTTTTCAAATCGTGGAAACGATTGATACGGGCCTGTTGCTTGGTCGCACGCGCTTGCGGTTGTCTGCGCATCCAGGCTAATTCTTGCTTATAGAGTTGTTCTTTTTTGTGAAGGAGAGCGGCATCGCGTTCATCTTGTTCGGCCTTGAGGCGAACATAGTCCTGGTAATTTCCCTGATACTCGGTCAAGCCTGCGCGGTCCAACTCGAAAATCCGCGTTGATAATGCATCTAAAAAATAGCGATCATGGGTGATAAAGAGAACCGTCTTCTTGGAATTTTTCAAAAAGAGGGTCAGCCACTCGATGGTCGCAATGTCCAGATGGTTGGTCGGCTCGTCCAGTAACAAGAGGTCGTGGTTGCCTAGGAGAACTTGCGCCAACTGAACACGTCTTCTCAGACCACCTGACAATTCACCAACTGGAGTTGACAAATCCTGAATACCCAACTTGCTGAGAACGGTCTTGACCTGACTTTCGATTTCCCAGGCTTGGAGAGAATCCATCTCCGCCATAACGCGTTCCAATCGAGCCTGCTTGTCCTCACTGTAGTTGAGCATGAGGAGTTCATACTCACGAATCAACTGGATTTCCTTGAGGTCGCTGGACAGAACGGTATCTAGAACAGTCTTACTGTCGTCAAAATCTGGATCCTGAGTCAAGTAGCCAATCTGGTAATCATTTTTAGCCAAAAAAGGACTGACATCCCCATCAAAGCCTGAAACACCTGATAAAACATCTAAAAGGGTGGTCTTACCCGTTCCATTGACACCAATCAGACCGATTCTGTCCAAATCATGGATGATAAAAGAAATATCCTTAAAAACGGTCTTGTCACCAACGGATTTACTTAGTTTTTCAACGATAAAATCACTCATTTTTTCTCCCTCAGGTAAGTATGAATGGCATCACGGTCATTCTCCAAGTCACCATCGACAATGGCAAACTCAATCTCAGTTAAAATATCTCCCAAATCTGGACCTGGCTGGTAACCATATTCCTTGATTAAAATACCACCGTTAATCTGGATTTCTTTCTTGTCATGAATGGTCAAACTCTGGTAAGTTTCTGTGATAAGTTGGGGGTTGACCTCTTTTCCTTGGGCTTGACGAAGACGTTCAGCTTGTAGAAGGGAATCCAAGTCAAAACGGTAACAATCACGCTTGCTCAATTCTCCCTTTTCACGCAGAGCTAAAATAGTCAGCAAATCCTGAACCTGCTTTGCAAATTGACGTGAGGTTTTCCAATGCTTCAAAAATGACTGTGCATCCTTAATCTCCAAAGCCCACAAGAGGGCCGCCCAAGCTTGCTCAGAAGACTCAAAGGTGAAATCCGCCTCTAAATCAAACAATTTTTGGAGCTTTTCTCGACTGTCTGCCATATCAGGGAGGTAATCATAAGCTTGACTCTCAATCATGGAAAACAGGCCAACACGCCAAAAAGGTGCAAGCAAGAGTTTGTCAAATTCAACAAAGGTACGCTCCACAGAAATTTTTTCCAAGAGTGGTGTCAAGGATTTCATGGCTTCAAATGTTTCTCGCTCAAGTTTAAAACCGAGACTGGCCTGAAAACGAAAACCACGCATGATACGTAAGGCATCTTCATTGAAGCGCTCACTAGGTACTCCAACTGCTCGCAAGACTTGATTTTCCAGATCTTTGAGACCATGGAACAAATCGATGATTTCTCCTGTCTCATCCAAGGCAAAGGCGTTGACTGTGAAATCACGGCGCTTGAGATCTTCTTCTAGCGAGCGCACAAAGGAAACTGCACTGGGTCTGCGATAGTCTACATAGACATCCTCTGTCCGAAAGGTGGTTACCTCATACTCCTCGTCACCATCTAAAACCAAGACAGTTCCGTGCTCGATTCCGATATCAGCTGTTCGCGGAAAAATCTGCTTGGTTTCCTCTGGATAGGATGAAGTCGCAATATCCACATCATGGATGGGACGATGGAGAATGGCATCTCTGACAGAGCCTCCAACAAAATAGGCTTCAAAACCTGCTTCTTTAATTTTTTCTAATACTGGTAAAGCCTTCTGAAATTCAGAAGGCATTTGTGTTAATCTCATAATAAGTGTTCTAATCCATAGACAAGCTCATGACGCTTGACAACTTCTTTGATTCCCAAATTGACCCCTGTCATGAAGGAGCTGCGATCATAGGAGTCATGACGGAGTGTCAATCCTTCTCCTTGATTGCCAAAGATGACTTCTTGATGGGCTACCAAGCCTGGTAGACGGACTGAATGGATTCGCATACCATCAAAATTAGCACCACGGGCACCTGCAATCAATTCTTCCTCATCAGGCGCACCTTGCTGAATAGACTCCCGAACTTCAGCCATCAACTCAGCTGTTTTGATAGCTGTTCCACTCGGAGCATCTTTTTTCTTGTCATGATGAAGCTCGATAATCTCCACATTTGGGAAATATTTGGCAGCCTGGGACGCAAATTGTATCAGCAAGACCGCACCCAAGGCAAAGTTAGGGGCTATCAAGCCACCCAAATCTTGTTCACGGGAAAATGCTTTTAGTTCTGTAATTTCTTCACTAGTGAATCCTGTTGTTCCAACTACTGGAGCAAAACCATTTTCAAGGGCAAAGCGCGTATTTTCGTAAGCAACAGCTGGTGTGGTGAAATCCACCCAGACATCAGCCTCAAATCCAACCAAGGCTGCCTTATCATTGAAGACAGGAATTCTCTGCCATTCTGACTCAGACTCAAAAGGATCCAAAACTGCCACCAAGTCCAAGTCAGGATCAGCCAAAACCATCTGACAAGCGGCCTGGCCCATCTTTCCCTTAAACCCAGCAATAATCACTCGAATACTCATCACTACTCCTGACTAAGATATAAAGGACGTTAGCTGCCCATGAAAAATAGGGAATGGCGCTGACTTTCCATGAAAGGTAAGACAGGCAACTTTTTTCAAGAGGCAGGTAGTCCGTGTTCAATTTCTAAGATACAAAGCCTGTAAGAACAATTTAGACGATTGGTGTATAGCTCAAGGCAATACTGCCTTCTCCAAGGTGGGTCCCAATGACACTACCAAAGCTGACAATTGGAATCTCAGAATTCACACCACTCTCAATCAAGAGTTGGCGCAAATCTGTCGCCTTTTGAGGAGCGTTCCCATGAATGACTGTAATACGGTAGTCCCCATCTTTTGTCAACTCTTTGATGATTTCCACCAAACGTTTGGTTGCTTTTTTCTCTGTACGAACTTTTTCGTAAACTTCAATTACACCTTGGTCATTAAAGTAAAGAATGGGCTTGATACTGAGAAGATTTCCTAGGATGGCAGCCCCATTTGATAGACGTCCTCCCTTAACCAAGTGATCAAGGTCATCTACTATGATAAAGGCTGAATTATCAGCGATTTGGATAGCCAATTTCTCCTGAATCTGAGCAAAATCATCACCCTGTTCTGCCCATTCAAAAGCACTCTCTACCATAAATCCTAGAGGAGCACTTGTGATATGGGTATCAGGAAAGGCAATGGTCAAATCTTCATACTCGTCTAACATATATTGGATATTCTGATAAAAACCTGAAATCCCTGACGAAAGAAAGAGCCCCAAGACATGGCTATAGCCCTCTTCTTTCAAGGAACTTAGAATCTCATCCAATTTAGCAATACTTGGTTGACTGGTCTTAGGCAATTCAGCAGACTGAGCCATTTTTTGATAAAATTCCTCAGCAGTCAGATTGACACCTTCGACATACTCTTCCCCATCAATATTGACAGGAATATCCAAGATAAATAGATTCTCTCTTTGCAGCGTCTTCTCCTCTAAATAGGCGGAAGAATCTGTAATGACAGCTAATTTCATGACTAAAACTCCAAATTGATCCCTGGAAGATCCAAGGCGATTTCTGTTACTTCATACGTCAAACGATTGAGCATGTTCAAACATGGACGTGCCAGAGTTTCAACTTCTTCTTGGTTAAATTCGCTTGGTTCATTAACAATACGACCTTCCACATGGTTCACTTGGGAAATTGTTCCGCTGATGACAAATTTGTCAAAGACAATCATAAAGCTCAAGATAACGACTAAAGAAGTCACTTGGTTTTCTTGGTCATGTTGGAGTAACTGAAAGTTCACGTCTACCTTGGTTTCAGGAGCTCCATTTTCATTTTCCCATTCAAAGTTACGAGCATCAAAGTGATACTGGCTAACAAATTCTTGTTCTCGTTTAAGATTCATTTTTCTCTCCCTTTGCTACAATTTACTATGCAATTGTACCACATTTTTATCATTTCATCTAGTTTTTCTAGGCTTTAGTCAATTCCGATTTCATCTTTAACCACAGCAGCAATCGTATCGACATAGTAGTTGACTTCTTCTGTTGTTGGCGCTTCTGCCATGACACGCAAGAGGGGTTCTGTTCCACTTGGGCGGACAAGGATACGGCCGTTGCCTGCCATCTCTTCTTCCATCTTTTCGATGATGGCTTTGATAGCTGGTACTTCCATGGCTTTTTCTTTCATGGCATTTTCCACTCGGATATTGACCAATTTTTGTGGGTAAATCGTCACTTCTGATGCCAGTTGAGACAAGCTTTTGCCTGTTTCTTTCATGATTTTGGTCAATTGGACAGCTGATAATTGACCATCACCAGTTGTATTGTAATCCATCAAGATAACGTGACCAGACTGTTCACCACCAAGGTTGTAGCCTGATTTTCTCATTTCTTCGACAACATAGCGATCTCCAACTGCAGTGACTGCTTTGTTAATGCCAGCACTCTCCAAGGCCTTATGGAAGCCAAGGTTAGACATGACGGTTGTCACGATGGTGTTTTGAGCTAACTGGCCTTTTTCAGAAAGGTATTTCCCGATGATGTACATAATCTTATCACCATCGACGATGTCGCCATTTTCATCGACAGCAATCAAACGGTCACTGTCTCCGTCAAAGGCCAAACCAATAGCTGACTGGCTTTCTTTGACTAGTTCTTGGAGAGCTTCTGGGTGTGTTGAACCAACATTCAAGTTGATATTAAGACCATCTGGTGTCTCACCGATAACTGTTAACTGAGCACCTAAATCAGCAAAAATCTGACGAGCACTCGTAGCTGCTGCACCGTTGGCTGTATCCAAGGCCACTTTCATCCCTTCGAGAGGCGCTCCAGTTGAAACAAGGTAGCCTTCATACTTACGTAAGCCTTCTGGATAGTCCACTAAGGTTCCCAATCCTTCGGCACTTGGACGAGGAAGTGTGTCTTCGGCAGCGTCCAACAAGGCTTCGATTTCTGCTTCTTTTTCGTCATCAAGTTTGAAGCCATCCCCACCAAAGAACTTAATTCCATTATCAAGGGCTGGGTTGTGACTCGCTGAAATCATGACACCCGCACTAGCTTCCTCAGTTTTAACCAAATAAGCTACTGCTGGTGTTGCAAGGACACCGAGTTTGTAGACGTGAATCCCTACTGATAGAAGACCTGCCACCAAGGCAGATTCTAGCATTTCTCCTGAGATACGTGTATCACGTCCTACAAAGACTTTAGGGGCTTCCGTTTCATGTTGGCTAAGAACATATCCACCAAAACGTCCCAATTTAAAGGCCAATTCTGGCGTCAGTTCTACGTTTGCTTCTCCACGGACTCCATCGGTCCCAAAATATTTACCCATGTTGTTAATCATCCTTTTCTACTTTTTTATTTATTCTTGTTTAGACGAGTCTGGTTTTGTTTCTGAACTCGTTGAAGACGAGCTGCTAGTCGAGGACCCTGTTGATGAGGTCGTTGACGAAGAACTCGAGCTAGACGATACTGTCTTAGTTGTAATTTTCATTGTAGTGTCAAATGGCATAATGACGCTTGGCAAGACATTTCCATTTTTATCGACTGCTTGTAGAGGAACAGAGGCTGAATAGTTACCTGTTATCCGTTCACTCGTTGGCAAGATGGCAATGACACGATCTACTCTAGAGAGAGTTTCCTCGTCACTAATAACCGTTACTTTTTCATCTGAAACAGTTACTGTGTCGATTTTGACCCGAGAATCAATCTGACTAGGATCAATCTCAGGCACAACGATTACATTGTCTCGTTTTGCTTTTTTACCAACCTTGACTGTTATCTTTTGCGGAGTTGCAACAGCCGTCAAACCACTCGGTAAATTTTCAATGGTTAGAGGAACTTCAATGGTCCCTACACTGGCATTGGTTAAGTCAGCTTTGACCTTGAATTTTCGAGTGCTTTCCTGCATCTCGCTCGCTAAAGCAACTCTATTTGATCCAGTTAGGAAGACAGTAACTTCAGATGTAAAACCACTGATAAAGTACTGGTCGCTATCATACTGAATATCGATTGGGACATTAAGGACCGTGTTGGTGTAGGTTTCTGTCCTCACCTGTCTGGCACTATTGCTATTCTGATAGTTTGTAGAAGTCGCGTAGATAAAGAGGATGCAGGCGAAAAAGAAGGAAGAAATAATATAAAGACTATTTTTTCTCATGTTTCAATCCTCCTAGCAAACGCTCTTTCAAACCTTGTTTTTCCTCTGATGCTGGAAGTAAGATTCTTCTCAATTCAGATTCAAACTCTTCCAAGGTCAAATCATGCTTAAAGACTCCATTATAGGTAATGGAGATTCCACCTGTTTCCTCAGAAACCACAAAGGTAAGAGCATCCGATACTTCTGACAAACCAATCGCCGCCCTGTGGCGTGTTCCAAACTCCTTGGAAATTCCTGTATTTTCAGTCAGGGGTAGGTAGGCTGAAGTTACTGCAATCCGATCTTCTCTGACAATGACCGCACCATCGTGTAAGGGAGTATTTGGGATAAAGATATTAATCAATAACTCAGAAGAGATTTTCGCATCTAGAGGAATTCCAGTTGAGATATATTCCTGCAAGGTTCTCACTCGCTGAACAGCAACCAGAGCACCTATCTTACGTGGACTCATGTACTCGACTGATTTGACAAAGGCACGAACCATTTGCTCTTCCGCACTAATAGGGGCATTGTAGAAGAAATCAGTAGCTCGACCTAATCTCTCCAAACCAGTACGAATCTCTGGCGAAAAGATAACCACCGCTGCGATGACCCCGTAGGTGATAATCTGATTGATCAACCATGAAATGGTCGTTAAGCCAATCATATTTGACAGAATCTGACCTAGAATAAAGACCAAGACTCCCCGAACCAAGATCATGATTTTAGTCCCTGCAATCGCTTTGGTAAAATGATACAAAATATAAGTCACAATCAAAATATCAATCAGATTGATGACTATCGTCCAAGGACTTGAAAACAAACTCGTCCAGTATTGCAAATTGGATAATTGTTGAAAATTCATCCCTGGCCTCCTCCCTGTCAAAACACTTTCCGTACTATTATACCATTTTCTACTCATTTTTTCCCCATCCTACTTCATTTTAAATTAAGCAAAATTATGATAAAATAAACTGACTAGAAAAAACGAAGGAGAAATCATGTCTCAACTCTATGATATTACCATTGTAGGTGGCGGTCCTGTCGGCCTCTTTGCTGCCTTTTACGCCCACCTACGCCAAGCCAAAGTCCAAATCATCGACTCTCTTCCCCAGCTCGGTGGTCAGCCTGCCATCCTATACCCTGAAAAGCAAATCCTTGATGTGCCAGGTTTTCCAAACTTAACTGGGGAAGAGCTGACCAATCGCCTGATTGAACAGCTAAACGGCTTTGAAACACCGGTTCACCTCAACGAAACTGTTCTTGAAATCGAGAAACAAGAAGAAAACTTTACAATTCAAACTAACAAAGGAAGCCACCTGACTAAAACAGTCATTATTGCCATGGGTGGTGGTGCCTTTAAACCTCGTCCGCTCGAATTAGATGGCGTCGAAAACTATGAAAATATCTACTACCACGTTGCCAATATCCAGCAATACGCTGGCAAGAAAGTGACTATCCTTGGTGGAGGGGACTCAGCAGTTGACTGGGCATTGGCTTTTGAAAAAATCGCCCCAACTACTCTTGTTCACCGTCGAGATAATTTCCGTGCCTTGGAACATAGTGTGCAAGCTCTACAAGAATCATCTGTGACTATCAAGACACCATTCGTTCCTAGCCAACTCCTTGGAGATGGAAAAACACTCGATAAACTGGAAATCACCAAAGTCAAATCTGATGAAGCCGAAACGATTGAGGTAGACCACCTCTTTGTCAACTACGGCTTCAAGTCTTCTGTCGGAAATCTTAAAAAATGGGGCCTCGATCTCAACCGTCATAAGATTATCGTCAATAGCAAACAAGAATCTAGCCAAACAGGTATCTATGCTATCGGAGACTGCTGCTACTACGAAGGAAAGATTGATTTGATTGCCACAGGACTTGGAGAAGCACCTACAGCTGTGAACAATGCTATCAACTACATCGACCCTGACCAAAAAGTACAACCCAAACACTCAACCAGTTTATAAGAAAAGAACCACGGATTAGTTAATCCGTGGTTTTATAATTCATCTGCAATTTTGTTAATTTTTCTCAGTCTGTGGTTGACACCACTTTTGGTCAGGGGATTGCTCAGGCTATCTGCCAACTGCTGGATAGAGTAGTCTGGGTGTTGGATCCGCAAGCGAGCCACCTCCTGCAAATCCACTGGTAAATTTTCCAAGCCCATTCTATCTTTGATTTTACTGATATTATTGATGGTTTTCATGCTGGCAGAAACTGTCCGAGCGATATTGGCTGTTTCAGCGTTATTGGCTCGATTGAGATCGTTACGGGTTTCACGCAAAATCTTGACGCGCTCAAAGTTATCACGCGCCTGCATGGCTCCAATCACAATCAAGAAATCCATGATGTCCTCTGCACGCTGGAGATAGGTAACTGCACCTTTCTTTCGCTCAATAACCTTGGCGTCCAGCAAAAACTGCTGAAGGAGAGAGGCCAGTCCTTGGGCGTGGTCCAGATAAACGGAACTAATCTCCAACTGGTACTTGCCAGACTCAGGATCTCGAATACTACCATTTGCCAGAAAGGCCCCACATAAGTAGGCACGACCTGCTTCTTCATCTGCTAAAATATCAGGATCAATGCCTGTCTCCAAACCAAAGAAGGAATCTGCAAGCCGCAAATCAGCTAAAAGCTCCTGTACCCTCTCATCAGTGTAGACCGTATAGACACGGTTCTTGCGAAGATTGCTTCTCTGATGGTGACGAATCTCTGACTTGATTTCATAAAAATGGAGAAAGGACTCATAAAGGTGCCGAGCTAACTTGGCATTTTCAGTCACAACAGACAAGGTCAAGCCCGAAGTCGAGAGACCAATACTGCCAGACATCTTGATGATGGCTGATAGTTCATGACGACTGAGATGGTGCTGACCAAGAATCTCTTCTTTTACTGCAACTGTAAAACTCATTTTCGCACCTGTATAATTCGCATCAATTCATCCACAATCAAATCCCCATCGTGGAAGGCTCCTCCATTTTCCAAACGAAGGAAATTGGAAGAAATCACACGAGGAACCTGCTTGCAGAGACCAGCAAAATCATGTTCCACCTGTACCAAATATTCATCGAAACGGTTGGTATCCATGTATTCTCTAGGAACCTTCTCAATATTGACCAAGACTGTATCAATAAAAGGCCGACCTAGATGGCGATGGAGAACTTCCACATGGTCACTGTCTGAAAAGTGCTCTGTTTCCCCACGCTGGGTCATGATATTGCAGACATAGGCTATCTCTGCCTTGGTCTCCAAGAGTGCTTGTCCAATCTCTTCGATCACGATATTGGGTAAAATCGATGTAAAGAGGGAACCAGGACCCAAGACGATCATGTCACTCTCGAGAATGGTATTGACTACTCGACGGCTGGCTTGCGGTGTTTCATCATCCAAGGTATTGGTCACATAGACATGGTCAATCATGCCTGGATGATCTGCAATATGGCTCTCACCCGCCACCTCAGAACCGTCCTTAAAGACTGCATGTAGCGTCAAAGGGTGGTCACTTGATGGGTAAATCTTCCCTGTTGTATGGAAAAAGAGACTTAGTAGCTGCATGGCATTGTAAGTAGATCCCTGCATTTCAGAAAGGCCTGCGATGATGAGATTCCCTAGGGGATGACCAGCAAAAGCGCCAGCCTCTTCTGAGAATCGGTACTGAAAAACCTTCTCATAAAACTTGGGCATATCCGACATGGCCACCAAAACATTACGAAGATCTCCAGGCGGTGTCAGTTGTTGGATATTCTTTCTTAGCTCACCAGAAGATCCACCATCATCGGCGACTGTTACGATGGCTGCAATCTCAACATCCTTTTCCCGCAAACTTTTCAAAATGACGGGGATACCAGTTCCTCCACCAATCACCGTTATTTTAGGTTTTCTCATGAACGGTTTACCGTTTCCTTTCTTCGGTCTTTGTCACGATGGCTTTCATTGACAGGCCAGTTTTTAGCTAAGTCCTCTGCGATTCGTTTGGCAAAGGCAACACTACGGTGTTGTCCACCTGTACATCCCACTGCAATAGTCAAAACAGACTTGCCTTCTTTTTTGTAACTTGGCAAAATGGGTTCAATCAAGGCGAGTAAGTGCTGATAGAAACTTTCAGACTCTTCATGATTCATCACATAGTCATAAACTGCTTGATCCTCACCTGTCTGATTACGGAGCTCCGGAAGGTAGTATGGATTTGGCAAGAAACGAACATCAAAGACCAAGTCTGCATCAATAGGGATACCATACTTGAATCCAAAAGACATGACCTCGATACGGAAAGACTGGGCTTGTTCTTGGTCCGAAAATTGCTCAGCAATGGTTTTACGAAGTTCACGCGGAGTAAGTTCTGTCGTATCCACCACATTTTGGCTCATGTTTTTCAAAGGTGCCAAAAGTTCACGTTCCAGCTTGATGCCGTCTAAAATTCTACCATCTGCTGCTAGAGGGTGACTCCGTCTGGTTTCTTTGTAACGGGCTACCAATTCCTTATCTTTTGCATCCAAAAAGAGGATTTTGAAATCCAATTCATCCTGGTTTTCCAATTCATCCAAAACAGCTTGAATCTCCGAGAAGAAGGAACGGCTACGCATGTCCACTACCAAAGCCAGTTTGTGGTCATCATCTTTGGTTTCGACCAACTGTAAAAACTTTGGCAAGAGGGCTGGCGGCATGTTGTCAATAGTGAAATACCCCAAATCCTCGAAGGACTGAATGGCTACGGTTTTTCCTGCACCACTCATCCCTGTCACAATCACTAGGTGAAGTTGTTTTTTTGTCATCTATCTCTCCTTATATCAAAAGAAGTTTGGCAAAACCAAACTTCAACTAGCTTATCCAATCTCTGCGATGACTTCAATTTCGACTTTCACATCGCGAGGAAGACGAGCTACTTCCACAGCTGAACGAGCTGGGAACTCCTCTTTGAAGGCCGTTTGGTAAACCTCATTAAAAGGAACAAAGTCGTTCATATCGCTCAAGAAGCAAGTTGTTTTGACAACGTGATCAAAGTCCGTTCCCGCTTCTGCCAAAATAGCACCAATGTTTTTCAAGACTTGCTCTGTCTGTTCTTGGATGGTCTCTCCTACAATCTCCCCAGTTTCAGGCAAAAGAGGAACTTGCCCACTCGCAAACAAAAGGTTGCCAACGATTTTTCCTTGAACATAAGGTCCGATAGCCTTTGGAGCTTTGTCTGTATGAATTGTTTTTGCCATTTCTTTCCCTCACAATTTTTCTAATATTGCATCCCAAGCCTGATCCATCCCTGCCTTGCTGACAGATGAAAAGAGAATGAAGTCGTCACTTGGGTCAAAGTTTAATTTCTTTTTGATTGCTGATTCGTGCTTGTTCCACTTACCGCGAGGAATTTTGTCCGCCTTGGTCGCAACGATGATAACCGGAATCTCATAATACTTGAGAAATTCGTACATCTGCACATCATCTGCTGACGGGTCGTGGCGGAGATCCACCAAACTAACAACCGCACGGAGATTTTCCCGAGTTGTCAGGTACTCCTCAATCATGCGACCCCACTTTTCACGTTCCTTTTTTGAAACGCGGGCATAGCCGTAACCTGGTACATCCACAAAACGCATCTTGTCATCAATGTTAAAAAAGTTAAGGAGCTGGGTTTTCCCAGGTTTTCCTGATGTACGGGCCAGATTCTTGCGGTTGAGCATGGTGTTGATAAAGCTGGACTTGCCAACATTGGAGCGTCCTGCAAGGGCAATCTCTGGCAGTTCATCCTGCGGATAGTGGGACTTGTTAGCTGCACTGAGCAAGATTTCAGCATTGTGTGTATTGATTTCCATAGTCACCTCTAGGCTGTTTCTAGGATTGGTTTTTCCGTTCCATCGACAGCTTCTTTGGTGATGCGGACCAATTTCACATTTTCCTGACTTGGTACTTCAAACATGACATCCAGCATGGTTTCTTCGATGATGGAGCGAAGACCACGCGCACCCGTTTTGCGTTCGATGGCTTTATTGGCAATCTCTTGAAGGGCTTCGTCGTCAAATTCCAACTCAACGTCATCATAAGAAAGCAAGGTTTGGTATTGTTTGACCAAGGCATTTCTTGGCTCTTTCAAGATGCGAACCAAGTCATCAACCGTCAATTGCTCAAGAGCTGCAAAGACAGGCAAGCGTCCAATCAACTCAGGGATAATACCGAATTTTTGAATATCTTCTGCAATGATTTCTTGCATGTAGGAGCTGTTTTCATCAATCGCCTTATTATTCTGTCCAAAGCCAATAACTTTTTCACCAAGACGTTGTTTAACGATTTCTTCGATGCCATCAAAGGCACCACCCACGATGAAGAGGATATTCTTGGTATCCACCTGAATCATCTCTTGTTGTGGATGTTTGCGTCCACCTTGAGGCGGCACGCTAGCAACGGTTCCCTCGATAATCTTGAGAAGGGCTTGTTGCACACCTTCACCAGAAACGTCACGTGTGATAGACACATTCTCGCTCTTCTTGGCAATCTTGTCAATTTCATCCACGTAGATAATCCCACGCTCTGCACGTTCGATGTTAAAGTCAGCAGCCTGCAAGAGTTTGAGGAGGATATTTTCCACGTCCTCACCCACATACCCAGCCTCAGTCAGAGCTGTCGCATCTGCAATAGCAAAAGGCACGTTCAAGCTCTTAGCCAAAGTCTGAGCCAAGAAAGTTTTCCCTGAACCAGTTGGACCAATCATCAGGATATTTGACTTCTGCAAATCCACATCTTCAGACTCTTCACGCGTATCGTGGAAATTAATGCGTTTGTAGTGATTGTATACAGCCACTGCCAAGGCACGTTTGGCACGATCTTGACCAATCACATAGTGATTTAGGATATTGAGGAGTTCGATTGGTTTTGGTACTTCAGACAAGTCTGCCAAAACTTCCTCGGCCAACTCCTCCCGAATGATTTCCTGGGCCAACTCCACACATTCATTACAGATAAAGGCGTTGTTCCCAGCGATTATTTTCTTTACTTCTTCTTGGCTTTTGCCACAAAATGAGCAATAAACCATCATATCATTTTTCCTATTTGTAGGCATGATTTCCTTCCATTCTAATTTATCATTCTATCTAAAATAAGGTCATATAAAAAGCATGGACACTGTTGACCAGATTGGTAAAAGCATTCAACCAGAGTAAGACAGACAGTCCATAGCGCTTCTTACGAAAAGCCTGTGCTCCCGCCAAAATACAGATCACGCACAAAAAGGCTGTAAAAAATCCAAATATACTGCGCTCCATTAGACTTCCTTTCTCTTTCGGTATTGGATGGTAAAATCATAGTCATTTTTCTCATCTCGGATATAGGATTTACTTGCGACTGTCTCAAAAAGAGACAAGTCAAAATCCTCAGGGAAATAGGTGTCTCCCTCCACCTGAGCATGAATCTGCGTCACGATGATTTCATCTAAATAGGGCTCAAAAGCCTGAAAAATCTGTTTCCCACCAATGATATAGAGATTTTTTTCTTGACTCTGATACCACGCTAAAACAGATTTCACATCTTGAAACACGAGCGCACCATCCACGACTTCGTCACTGTTTCGTGTCAAAATCAAGGTTTGGCGTTTGGGAAGCAGACGACGCCCCATTCCATCAAAAGTCACTCGTCCCATCAAGATGGCGTGGTTCAAAGTTGTTTCCTTAAAATGTTGTAATTCTGCTGGCAAATGCCAAGGAAGACGGTCTTCTTTACCAATCACACCTTTTTCATCTTGGGCCCAAATGGCTATGATTTTCTTTGTCATGCTTCCGTCCTTTTTATTGATACTACTATTTTATCAAAATTCTCCCAAAAAGGCTGTTTTGAAACGCACGCAAAAGAGAGAAAAGGAGCAGGCTTCATTTAGCCTGCTCCTCTCGTCCCTAGGACATATATTTTTTTGCTTCTGATTCGATTTTTTCGACTACTTCTTGGATACTCAATCCAGTTGTGTCGAGGTAAACTGCGTCTTCTGCTTGTTTGAGAGGTGAGGTTTCACGATGACTATCTTTGTAATCACGTGCCGCAATCTCTTCTTTCAGAGTTTCCAGGTCCGTCTCAATACCTTTAGCAATATTTTCCTTGTAACGACGCTCTGCTCTTTCTTCAACAGATGCTACTAGGAAAATCTTGAGTTCAGCTTGTGGTAAAACAACTGTCCCGATATCACGTCCATCCATGACAATACCACCTTGCTGGGCAATCTTCTGTTGGAGAGAGACCAGTTTCTCACGCACTTCTGGAATAGCCGCAATGCTTGAAACCTGGTTGGTCACTTCATTTTCACGGATAGGATGAGTAATATCTACATCACCAACAAAGACAAGTTGTTCACCTGCCTCTGAACGCCCAAAACTAATGGGGTGTTGGTCTAGGAGATGAAGAAGTTGGTCTACAGTTTCAGCATCTACTTGGTGTTTGATGGCCATATAGGTAGCCGCACGGTACATAGCTCCCGTGTCGAGATAAGTGTAGCCAAAATCTTTTGCGACGATCTTTGCGACCGTACTCTTACCACTGGAAGCAGGACCATCAATAGCAATTTGAATTGTCTTCATTTCCGACTCCTATCTTGTCTTGATGACATCACCTGGGTTAGCAAACCAAGAGCCAGATGACATATGAGAAGGATTCAATGCTTCCAACTGGGCAATGGAAATCCCTGCACGTTGTGCAAGAGCTGCTTCACCCTCTCCAGGCTGTACTGTAAGTGTTCCTTCACCCTCTGTAGTATGTTCTTCCGAACTGCTCTGTGAAGGTGTTGATTCAGAAGAAGCTGTTTCCTCTACCTTGCTACTTGAAGAGGATGATTCTTCCACTTTTGAAGTGGAAGTGCTAGCAGGTGCTGAAGGATCATAAAAATCCTTCAAGGCAGCCGTGCGGTTGCTTCCTCCAGTAGAAAGGTAAATCAATACGACAACCATTGCTACAACGATTACAAAGAAGAGGCTAGCTAGAACTGTCAAGACACGATTGGCAACAACGCCTTTTCCCTTTTGTTTACGGTGACGACGTTCCGATCTTGATTCTTCCTCATTGTTTTCATAAATATCTTCTTGCCATGGTTCTTTTTCCATACCTTACTCCTTGTTTTTTTTACATTTTCTTATTACAATATAAATATGAAAATCACACTTATACCCGAACGGTGCATCGCCTGTGGGCTTTGCCAAACCTATTCTGAACTCTTTGATTATCACGATAATGGAATCGTTCGATTTTGCGATGATCCAGTTGAATTGCAAAGAGAAATCGCTGAGACCAGCGATGTTCTGGAGGCCATCAAAAATTGTCCTACAAGAGCACTTCTAAAAGATCCATCGTAGGAAGCAGGGAATAAATATAATTGATTTTTTCTCATTTTTCCCACACCTACTAGTTTAGCATATTTCTAGGTAAAATTATAGTCTTTTTTGGTTATTTTTTCCTTCAATAATAGAAAGGTCACTTTTTTCTTTGATGAGATAGAGTGGTCTTTTTTTGGTCTCTAGATAGATCTTACTGATATACTTGCCTAGAATCCCAATGGTCAGAAGTTGAATCCCTCCAAGAAAGAGAATGACAGCCATCAGAGAGGTCCAGCCAGATGTCGGATTTCCCAAGATAAGAGTCCGAAACACCACAAAAACAGTCATCACAAAAGAAATAAAACAAGATAGGAGTCCCGCTACAAAGGCTATACTTAAGGGAAAATCTGAAAAGTTGAGAATCCCTTCAATCGAGTAGAAAAAGAGCTGCCTAAAACTCCAACTGGTCTTGCCAGCCTGTCTTTCAACATTTGGATAGTCAAGATAGTGCGTTCGAAAACCAACCCAAGCAAAGAGACCCTTAGAAAAACGATTGGATTCGGTCAAGGCTAAAATAGCATCCACCACCGACCTTCTCATCATCCGAAAATCACGGACACCCGAGGGCAGAGCTACGGGGCTGATTTTTTGCATGAGGCGGTAAAAGAGATCGGCACAGAAGCTACGAATGAAGGGTTCTCCCTCTCGACTAGTTCTCCGTGTCCCAACACAGTCTAAGTCTGCATTTTGGTCTAGTAAGGCTTTCATCTCAAGTAGCATACTAGGAGGATCCTGAAGGTCTGCATCCATCACGACCACCAAGTCTCCACTTGCATGCTGCAAACCTGCGTATAAGGCCGCCTCTTTCCCAAAATTTCGCGAGAAAGAAATGTAATGTACCGCAGGATTTTGCATCCGATAGGCCTTTAGCAAGTCTAAGGTTCCATCGCTAGACCCGTCATCCACAAAGACATACTCGATCTCTGCTCCCAATTCTGGAAGCAGTGCTTCAACAGACTGATAAAAAAGAGGAAGTACTTCCTCTTCGTTTAAACATGGGACAATGATTGAGATCATCATCTTAGTCTTCAAATCCATTTGGATGCTTGCTTTGCCAACGCCATGCGTCTTCACACATTTGCGTGATACTGAGTTCTGCTTCCCATCCCAGTTCAGCTTTGGCTTTTGCAGGGTCTGAGTAGCAGGCAGCGATATCACCTGGGCGGCGTTCTACGATGCGGTAAGGAATTGGACGTCCCACCGCTTTTTCCATGTTTTGGATAATTTCAAGAACTGAATAGCCTTTACCTGTTCCAAGGTTGTAAATGTTAAGGCCTGAACCTTTTTGGATCTTTTGTAGAGCTGCAACGTGACCTTTGGCTAGGTCTACAACGTGGATATAGTCACGAACACCTGTTCCGTCCTCAGTTTCATAGTCATCACCGAAAACTTGCACTTGCTCTAGTTTACCAACTGCTACTTGCGCAACATAAGGCAAGAGATTGTTTGGAATTCCATTAGGATTTTCTCCCAAGTCTCCACTTTCATGCGCTCCGATTGGGTTGAAGTAACGAAGCAAGACCACATTCCATTCTGAGTCTGCCTTGTAGATATCCGTCAAAATTTCCTCTAACATGAGCTTAGTACGACCGTATGGATTGGTCACTGAAAGCGGGAAATCTTCTAAGATTGGAACAGTGTGAGGATCTCCGTATACTGTCGCCGAAGAACTGAAGATGATGTTCTTACAGTTGTTTTCTTCCATGGCTTTCAAAAGGCTGACAGTTCCTGCGATATTGTTATCATAGTAGGCAAGAGGGATGCGTGTTGATTCGCCAACAGCCTTCAGACCAGCAAAGTGAATGACACCAGTTGGTTCTTCCTGCTTGAAAATATCTCTGAGTGTATCTGTGTCACGGATATCTGCCTCATAGAAAGGGATCTCAACTCCTGTGATTCTTTCAACAACTTCTAAACTTTTACGATTGCTATTGACAAGATTATCCACCACAACCACTTGATGACCTGCTTGGATCAACTCAATAACAGTGTGGGTTCCGATAAATCCAGCACCACCAGTTACCAAAATCTTTTCTTGCATCTTTTTTCCTCGATTCTCGGATTATTTTTTCTTATTTTATCATTTTTGATAGGGAATGTCATTTGACATCCTAAACTACCTGCTAAAATTTCAGTAAAATTTTATTCTCTTTTTACTCGTTTGACATAGTTTGCAATGGGATAATTTTCAGGGTCCAAGGTCAACTCCTTGTCTTGGACCAGCTGGGCTAGATGGTAACCGATGATCGGCCCCGTTGTGAGACCTGATGAACCTAGACCACTAGCCGCATAGACACCTGCCAATCCTGGCACTTGTCCAAAAAATGGGGAGAAATCACTGGTGTAGGCACGGATTCCCACACGCTCACCAGATGATTTCGCTTCTGCCAAGGCTGGGTAGTGAGGCAAGGCTGCCTCCTCCATTTGATGGAGCAAGGTTTCATCTACCGTCAAATCAAATCCCATATCATTTTCATGAGTAGAGCCCAAGGACAATTTCCCACCTGAAAAAGGGATCAAATCCCATTCCCCCTCTGGCATGACAACAGGGTAAGTTTCCATATCTTTGGAAATCTGATAATCTCGGAGTTGTCCTTTTTGGGGACGAACATCTACCTCATATCCTAAAGGCTCCAAAATGTCCCTCAACCAAGCTCCCGTTGCTAGAATAACCTGATCAAACACCTCTTCGCCAATCTGATAGCCGAATGTTAAAGGTGTCAGACTCACTTTTTCTTTGACCAGCTTGACTTGACTAGCTTTTAGCAAACGAGTCACTAAGAGTTGGCCATCTACTCTCGCTCCACCAGAAGCATAGAGCAGGCGGTCAAATCCCTGCAAGCTAGGAAATAATTCATTTGCAGACGCTTGGTCTAGAATGGCTAATTGACCTATCAAGGGAGATTCTTCCCTACGCTGGAGTGCTAGTTCATAGAGTTCTTCTAACTTGGATTCATCCTTTTTCAAGAGAAAAACTCCCGAACGCTGGTAAAAGTCGATTTCCTGTCCTGACTTTTCTAAATCAGCCAACAAATCCACATAAAAGTCAGCCCCCAAGCGTGCCATCTTATACCAAGCTTTATTACGGCGTTTGGAAAACCAAGGACTGATAATTCCCGCTGCTGCCTTGGTAGCCTGACCCTGACCATGGTCAAAAACTGTTATCTCTAGGTCAGCTTCTTTAGAGAGGTAGTAGGCAGCTGTCGCCCCCACAATCCCTGCTCCAATAATGGCAACTTTTTTCATTATCTTCACCTTCTAACTAAATATGGTGGAAAGGATTGGTTGATGCTTGACTAGGTAAAATATCAATGCCCCAGCCCTTATCTGCCTTCCATTGAGTAAGGAGTGCAGCAATTTTTTCCACAAAAAGCACTTCGATATAGTGACCTGGGTCCAATGCTAGCAAACCATCAGACAGCATATCCTGAGCAGTATGGTAGTAAATGTCACCAGTGATATAAACATCTGCTCCCTTAGCTAAAGCATCCTTATAAAAAGATTGCCCGCTGCCACCACAGATGGCCACTCTTGAAATAGACTTCTGCAAGTCATTCTCTTGATAATGCACCAATCGCAGGCCGTCTAGGCCAAAGACTTGCTTGACATGCTGGGCCAATTCCCCAAAGGTCTGAGGCTGAATATTTCCAATACGACCAATCCCACGTTCTTGGCCTGTTTCCTGGAGATAAGTCGTCTCCTCAATGCCTAGCATCTGGCAGAACCAGTCATTGAGACCATTCTCAACGATGTCAATATTGGTGTGACTGACATAAACTGCGATGTCATGCTTAATCAGGTCGATGTAAATCTTATTTTGCGGATGGCTAGCGACCAAATCCTTGATAGGACGGAAAATCGGCGCGTGCTTAACGATAATCAAGTCCACACCCTTTTCAATGGCTTCAGCAACCGTCTCTTCACGAATATCCAGAGCAACCATGACCCTTTGAATATCCTTGTCTAGAGTTCCAATTTGCAGGCCACGACTGTCTCCCTCCATGGAAAATTCCTGAGGACAAAAGTCTTCATAACGTTTAATCACTTCACTTGCTAACATGGAGCACCTCCTTGATGGCTTGAATCTTATGAGCTAGAACTTGACGTTCTTCTCGATTTTTCTCTGGGATTTGGTCAAGAGCAAACTCTAACTTAGCTGCTTCTTTTTGCCACTTTTGAACGAAGACTGGGCTGACTTCTTTGGACAAGAAGGGGCCAAAGCGAACATCACTGGCTGATAGCTTCATTTGTCCCGCTTCCACCACCAAAATCTCGTAGAATTTGCCAGATTCTTCTAGAATGCTTTCTGCTACGATCAGAAAACCGTGGTCTTGCAACCAAATGCGCAAGTCGTCTTCACGATTATTGGGCTGGAGGATCAAACGTTCTACATTAGCTAGCTTTTCCAAACCTTCCTCCAAGATCGTAGCAATCAAACGGCCACCCATACCAGCAATGGTGATAACGGAGACTTGGTCTGCCTCTTCAAAGGCTGCCAAGCCATTTGCTAAACGAACTTGGATTTTCTCCTTTAAGCCGTGAGTCTCAACATTTTTCACCGCTGACTGGTAGGGGCCTTCCACCACCTCACCTGCAATGGCGCTTTTGATTTGGCCTCTCTCGACTAACTCAATAGGCAGATAAGCATGGTCACTCCCCACATCTAGTAAAATGGCACCTTGCGGTACAAAGGACGACACCAATTCTAATCTCTTTGAAATCATCTTCTCTCACTTTCCAAAACTCTATTACCTTTTATTATACCATACTTCAGCTAGCAATCTTGCACCTAAAAAGACCGCAATCCACAGATTGCAGTCTTTCTTTATTTTGTAGCTTGGTAACGACTAGTTAGAATGAAAATCACCGTAAATACCAACATCATAACCCCATAGACAGGTAATGTTTGTCCTGTAAGTGTCGAAATTTCAAGCAGTTTCTGGATTCTTGGGAAGAGAGCTGTGGCTAGGAAGCCTCCTACTGACCAAACAATCAAGAGGACACGCCAGAGGGTAAATGGCATGCAGGCTCTAAATACGGATAAGAAACCGATAGACCCAAGGAGATAATAAAGTAGGGTTGAGATTTCTAACTCTGACCAACCTTGGCTAGCCCCAAAGATTTTGACAAACAGAACGCTGAACACGACCATAAGGGCACTTGGTAGGGCACGAAGCATGGATCTTCTGAGGAAGTTTGGTTCAACAGGTTTGATATTTCGCTCAAAAGTCAGAACGAATGGCGGGAAACCTTCCACGAATTGGTCGATCATGGTAATTTGAATCGGAATGAAGGGGAAAATCAAAATCCACTCAGACCGTCCCAGAAGAACACTGGCTATACAGATAACTGCTAACAGGAAAGAATAGATAGTTTTAATCAAGAAAATCGGTGCGATATGGGCGATGTTATTAACCACGCGACGACCTTCAAAGAGAATCTCAGGAACATCATTAAAGTCTGAGTTCAAGAGAACTAGATTGGCAATCTGGCGAGTCGCCGGATCTCCCTCCGCCATCACGATCGAACAATCTGCCTCACGAAGGGCCAGGATATCATTGACTCCGTCTCCTGTCATAGCCGTTGTATGACCTGCTTTTTTCAGCGTTTGGATGATGAGTTTCTTTTGATGAGGGGAAACACGTCCGAAAATAGCTGTCTCTTCAGCCATGGCAACCAATTCCTCATCTGTGATTTTTGAGCAATCTACATAGCTGTGATAGTCTACAAAGCCAGCCTTCTGGGCAATGCTGGATACTGTAACGGGATTGTCGCCAGAGATAATCTTGAGATCCACTTCCTGGGAACGGAGATAGTCTAGCGTCTCAGCTGCTCCTTCTCGAATGGGGTCCAAGATCTCCAGCAGGGCCAGGGCTTGAATGTCAGACGGTTTCTGTGGTTTGTGATGATCTAGTTTTTCCTGACTGAGGGCCAAGACCAAGACACGCGAGCCTCTCTCTAGGGCCTCTCTAGCTTCTGGGACTTCAGAGTCCAACAACATCTCAGGCGCACCTAAGAAAACCGTTCCTAGCCCTTCTAACTCCATAGCTCCCCACTTGCGGTCGCTAGAGAAAGGAAGATTCGAAAGCATAGGATAGGAAACCTGACCTTGGAAACGCTGGCGAATGGCTTGGGCTGTTGGATTTTTATCCTCACTATGAGCTATGTAACTAGTCAGAATGTTAGTAATAGCCTCGTCACCATAAGTTTCCGTCAGAGGAAGAATAGCCTCCACCTGCATCTTTCCTTGGGTGATGGTGCCCGTCTTGTCCAGACAGAGCATATCCACGCGCGCCAAGGTCTCGACAGAGTACATCTCCTGCACCAAGACCTTTTTCAAGCCCAGCTTGATCACCGCAGTCAAGAGCGAAGTAATGGTCAAAAGGGCGATTCCCTTGGGCAACATACCCAAAAGGGCTGTTGACGAATTTACAACGGATGACTTGAGGGGCAAGCCTTTTAACATCAAGGCTTCTAGCAGGAGAGCTAGACCAAAGGGAATGATAATCTTCCCAGTAAAACCAGCTAGCTTGTCCAGCGATTTCATGATACGGGAGTTGATTGGTTTCACTGTCTTAGCTTCCAGCATGAGTTTGGCAGCATAGTTGTCTGCCCCGACATGATGAACTTGAGCCAAAACTGCGCCACTGGCTAGGAAACTTCCTGATAAAAGCAGAGCATCCACTTCTTTTTGCACCAAATCACTCTCACCCGTCAACATAGCTTCATTGACTTCCGCAAATCCTTCCAGAACCAGAGCATCACTAGGGATTTGCTCTCCAGCAGACAGACGAATGACATCTCCTAGAACCAACTCTTCTGGATCGAGAGCAACTTCTTGACCATCACGGATGGTTTTGACCTTTTCCTTAGTCATGAGATTGAGCTTGTCCACCATGTGTTTAGCCCGCAGCTCGGTCACAATCCCAGAAAAAGCGTTAAAGCAGATAACGGCAAAGAAAACCAGATTGCTCCAAGCCTGTACAAAGGCAAGCGCTAGGGCAATAACAAAGTTTAATGCGTTAAAAAGTGTAAAAACATTTCGTTTGATGATTTGCCAAGTACTGGTACTCGCCGAAGCGGTAAAGTCATTGACCAAACCTTGAGCCTGTCTTTCCTTGACTTCTCTTTGGGTTAATCCCATAATCTTATTTTTATCCATAAATTCTATCATATCATTTTTTTTAAAAGAATTCTAATCCCATCTAAAACTGTTGGCTGATAACTGAAAAAGTTTGCCAGTAGTCTTTTGATAAGGTATAATAATAAAAGCAATACAATCGAAGGAGATCTCATGTTTTATACTTATTTGCGTGGACTAGTCATGCTGATCTTGTGGTCCATCAATGGCAATGCCCACTATCACAATACTGATAAAATCCCTAGCCGAGACGAAAACTATATCCTCGTCGCACCTCACCGTACCTGGTGGGATCCTGTTTACATGGCCTTTGCGACCAAGCCAAAACAGTTCATCTTTATGGCCAAAAAAGAGCTGTTTAACAACCGTATCTTTGGCTGGTGGATCCGTATGTGTGGCGCCTTTCCTATCGACCGAGAAAAACCTAATGCCTCTGCTATCAAGTACCCTATCAACGTCCTCAAAAAAAGCGACCGCTCTCTCATCATGTTTCCAAGTGGGAGCCGTCACTCAAATGATGTCAAGGGTGGAGTTGCCTTGATTGCCAAAATGGCTAAGGTTCGCATCATGCCTGTTACCTATACCGGTCCCATGACCTTGAAAGGCTTAGTCAGCCGTGAACGTGTGGATATGAACTTTGGAAATCCTATCGATATCTCAGACATCAAGAAAATGAATGATGAAGGGATTGAAATGGTTGCAAACCGTATCCAAGCAGAATTCCAACGTTTGGACGAAGAAACCAAGCGATGGCACAATGATAAAAAACCAAACCCACTCTGGTGGTTTGTTCGAATCCCAGCCCTCATCCTTGCTGTGGTTGTTGGTGTCCTGACGATTATCTTTACCTTCTTCGCAAGCTTTATCTGGAATCCAGATAAGAAGAGAGAGAAACTTGGTTAAAAAATACAATTATCCCTTGGCTTTTGCCAAGGGATAATTCTTTTATTCGATTTTCCATTTTTGGGACAACCAGTTGGAAAAGGCTAGAAATCGTTCAGCTACTTGCTCATGGTGTCCATAAGAATCAAAGGCAAACTGGCCAGTCGGATAATGTTTCTGAAGACTGGTATGGATCTGCTCAGCATAAACTGGTGCTTGAGCCAAGCGATTGGTATGATAGGCTCCTTCTGTTTGACCATTCTGTAAATACAGCAAACAGTCCAAATTTTTCACCTTTTCTTCCCTGCAATAAGTCGTAAAATCAGGATACCAAAAGGAACCACAGATAGAGAAGATACAGGAGATCTTGTCAAAGCTGAAAAGACTGTAAACTGCCGCCAAACCACCTAATGAATACCCTCCATAGGCAAGACGATCTTCGTCCAGATGATAAAGCGACTTCAGCTTGTCTAAAAGATCTCCAAATAAATGACCATGATAGGCATTTGCCTGACCACCAAAATCTGGAGCCCCCTCTCTCAGAGCAACTGCCTTCCATGGAGTGTAGTCATCTAGGCGATTTTTAGAAGTCAAGCCCACTAAAATCACAGATTCTGAAAGGGAAGATAGGAAATCCAAGTTTCCATCATTCAAGAGAATAGCTGGATAGGTTTGATTGGGATCATAGGTCGAAGGAAGGCTGACCTTGACTTGGATCCCTTCCCAATCAAACTCATTATTTATTGATAAAGTCATTGATTTTCTCAAGGGAATCAATCACTGCTGGACCATAGTCCATCAACTCATCGTAAGAAATGGTCATGATTTTTTGATTCTTAATTGCAGGAACGTTTTCCAAAACTTCATTTGCTTTCATCAACTCTACTGCGTTGGCATCCAATTTTTTATTGCGGTCGCTGGTTACATAGATAATCAACTCAGGATCCATTGACACGAGATTTTCCAAGGTTAAGCCTGATGTTCCCGTTGCAACGTTTGTATAACCAAGTTGATTCAACAAGCTTTCTTGCAAAGCAGACTTGTAGGCACCAAAGGTTTCATCATTATAAGCAACCATAATCAAAGCCTTTTTCTTTTCACCTTGGCTTGCTGGGTTTGCTTTCTTAACAGCGTCAATTTTAGCTTGTAATTGGGCTGCGTATTCATTGGCCTTGTCCTGAACATTGAAAATCATTCCAAGATTTTTGACATCTTCTACGATATTTCCCAAATCTTGCTGAATCGTTGAGAGAGAAGCTTTTTGCGTATAGACTGGGATTTTGTTTTCATTCCAAGCGCTAACTGTCCCCAAGGATTTTTCAGAAAACATCATGTTTCGACCCATCACCGCATCTGGTTCATAAGAAAGGACTGTTTCTTGTGAGACTGTTTTTTTATCCCCAATTTGAGGAATGGTCGCGATCGCGTCCTTGTATTTGTCTGTTACAGCATTGTCAGGGTTGAGCATGCCAGCAATTTTATCCTTCAAGCCTAACTCCAACAAAATTTCAGTGGTTGAAAGATTGTTGGTGATAACTTTTTCAGGCGCCTTGTCAAAGACTTGTTCGACTTCATTTCCCTTAACATCATAGGTTTTAACCGTTAACGGATAGGTCGTCTCTGTGCTGGCCTTTTGACTTGTTTCTGTGCTAGACTGTGTGGTAGCTTTTTCTGTAGTAGTGTTACCACAAGCTGCCATGGTTAGGGTAGCTACTGTTACGAGTAAAATACTGAGTGTTTTTTTCATTTTGTTTTCCTTTTCATTTTTATAAATAGTGAATCATGGCTTGCTGATCCTCGGTCCAAGTCACCTGACTTTGAACTCCATATACAGTTTGCAATGACTCAGGGGTGATGGTCTCCTTTGGAGTCCCTTGGTAAAGGATTTCTCCCTCTTTCATCAGATAGAGATAATCCGAATAGCGACAAGCAAGTTGAATATCATGTAGGACAGCTAGAACATTGACCTTGAGATTTTTTACAATGGCTAACAAGTCTAGCTGATACTTGATATCCAGGTGATTGGTTGGTTCGTCCAGCAGCAAGAGAGTCGGTTCTTGCGCCAAGGCGCGTGCTAATAAGACTCGTTGCTTTTCTCCACCTGACAGAGATGAATAGAGACGGGTTTTCTTCTCAAGCATATCCACCTTGACGAGAGCATCTTGAACGATGGCATAATCCCTTTCCTTTTCCTTCTGTAAAAAAGAGAGGTGGGGAGTCCTTCCCAGCAAGACAATTTCCTCAACTGTACAATCAAACTGCAATTGATTAAACTGGGTGACAACTGCCATTTGCTTGGCTGTTTCTTTGAGTGACCAATGCTCCAGCGGCTTTCCATCTAGGCTTATCAAGCCTTTGTCCGCCTTTTCCTGGCGATAGAGGAGTTTAAGCAGGCTGGTTTTTCCACTTCCATTTGGTCCTAGTATCGTGTGAAATTGATGCCCCTCAACCTTAAGAGAAACTCCTTTGAGGATTTTTTTCTCTCCTAGTCCAAAGTGGACATCCTGACACATCAAATCCATATCAGACCCTCACCTCCCTTCGCCTACCTCCTACAATGTAGATGAAGAAGGGAGCACCTACTAAGGCTGTGAAAATACCAATCGGCAACTCGGCATTTGGAATGATGACACGAGAGAGTACATCTGCCCAGACGACAAAGAGGGCACCCAGTAAGGTCGCAACGGGAAAAAGTCTTCTGTAATTCGTTCCTACTAACCCTCGAGCTAAGTGAGGAGTAATCAGACCAACAAATCCAATAATCCCACAAGTTGCCACTAAGACTGCTGTCAGCACAGCCACCATGGTCACATAAAGATACCAATAAAAGCGTAAGGGAATCCCCAAAGTTAAAGCAGCCTCATCTCCCATCATCATCGCATTAAAAACACGATACTGAGTAGCGAAAAATAGAAATGCCAATCCTACTACTATAGTTGGCAGGACTAAGTCAGACCAGGTAGTCCCAGCAAGCGAACCCATGGTCCAAAACTTAATGGTCATCACACTGTCCGTATTAGCACCAACTGAGATAATAAAGTTGGAAAATGCCAGAAAGAGAGCATTGACCACCGTTCCTGATAAAATCAGACTAGAAGTCGTCATCCTTCCCTGCATAGAGGCAATGATGAGGACAGCAATGGTTGCCAAAATAGCTCCTAAAAAAGCTCCAAGGCTAATCATCACTTTTAAACCAAGAATGATGCTTAGGGTTGCTCCTAGAGTTGCACCCGCAGAGATGCCTAAGACATAGGGCTCAGCAATGGGATTGTTCACTGTAGACTGCATCACGCTACCACACATGGAAAGACCACCCCCTACTATCAAGCCTAACAATACTCGGGGGAACCTCATGTTCCATACAATGGCAAGAGTAGACTTGGAAACCTCTCCTATCTCAAGAGGAAATCCCAATCTGCTCAAAATAATCCGATAGGTATCGCCTAGATCAATCGCAACTGATCCCATAGAAACTGCCAGAAAGAGCGAAATTCCTAAAACACTTAGCAAAATACCTAAAAACAACACAAATTGCAAATCTTGTCGGCTTCCAGAAAGTTTGGAAAGCATGAAAACCTCCTTAGACAAAATTAAAAATTTAGAAAATTCTCATAAAAAAGTATACCATATTTCTATTAGATGAACAAGGATGTAAATATATATAGAAAAAGCCCTCTGAAGTCAGAGAGCTGATTTGAGCTCGGGCTAAAATCCTAGCGACAAAGATGAAACTCCTTGTGCTCATCGAAGACTGTGTCGTTTCCCTATTTTCATACGGATTTTTGGCGCCCTTAGCATCATAATTCTTGCTGGATAAAACGTTTATAAACTAGGCGACAAGCCCAAGATTGTACGAAAATGATAGTGAAACAAAAAATCTCCCCGAAGGGAGATGATCTGGTTTATTTTACCTTACAGTGCTAGGAACCGTAACCAATGATAATACTTGAGTATATCGAGGTAAGGTGACAAAAGTAAAAAAGCTACCCAATATAGAGTAGCTTCATTATCAAGACATGCTCAATTGGACACGGCCTAAGCAAGCGGATAAAAACAAAAAGCTCTCTGAAATCAGAGAGCTTTATTCTTGCTGGATAAAACGTTTATAGACTAGGCGACAAGCCGAAGATTGTACTGATGGTACATCGAGGCGAAGGCAACGAAGTATAGAAACGTTTTAGACGCAAGATTAACGACGAAGTCCTAGAGAGTTGATCAACTCACGGTAACGGTTAACGTCGTTTTTACGCAAGTATGCAAGCAAGTTACGACGGCGACCGATTTTCTTCATCAATCCACGGTAAGTAGCATGGTCTTTTTTGTGTTGCTTGATGTGTTCGTTAAGGTGGTTGATTTCCCAAGTAAGGACAGCAACTTGAACCTCTACTGAACCTGTATCACCTTCGTGACGTGCATATTGTGCGATGATTTCATTTTTTTTCTCTTTTGAGATTGCCATGATGTTTCTCCTTTTTATTTGGCTTCATCCGAGTGACAGGTTGGCATGCCTGTAACCAAGAAGAAGTTATTTGTCTTTACGACAGTTCTTATTCTACCAAGAAGCAGGGACTTTGTCAACTGATTTACTGTTTAAACCCTTGAATTACTCTACTGATTTCAGGACTTCGAGCATATCTACCTTTCTTACAATCAGGTCACTCTTTACTATCATTATAACGCTTTTTCAACTAGTTGGAAACTAGAAGCAAAAACAAAAAAGCTGACCAAAGTCAACTTTTTATTGCAGTAACATTTACCCCTAAGTCCAATATAGTGTGAAGAATAATTAATTAGTCTTCTAGCATAGTTAACTAATAGAATTAGTCAGTATTCTTAGAACATATCAATACATAGTTAGACTGTCTTTAATTTCTAAATTTAACTTATTCTAATCTTTCTGCATAACCTTAATATAGCTACTACCATCGTGTGACTTGATGATAACTAATTGTTGAGCGATCCCTTCCTTCATGTCATCCACATGACTGATGACACCGACCATGCGATTTTCACCAATTTGTTCTAGGACCGTGATAGCCTTGGTGAGGGCTTCCTTATCCAATGATCCGAAACCTTCGTCAATGAAGAGGGCTTCAACAACAGCACCCTTGCTGGTATTTTGCACCACCTCTGAGAGGGATAGGGCAATAGCCAGTGCGGCGATAAAGGTTTCTCCTCCAGACAAGGATTTGACGGAACGCTCGCTACCTGTCAACTGGTCATAGACGTTGATGTCCAAACCAAAGTGATCACGCGCCCTACGTCCTTCTTCACTCAGGACAAAGGAATAGCGATTATCCGTTAAGAGACCGATGTAGTTGGCATTGGCATAATCCAAGATTTGTTGGAAATACTGACGGATAACATAAACTTCAAGATTGAGTCGCCCAGTTAGAGCTGTATTTTCTCCCTTAACCACCTTGACCAAATCACTGAGCTCTTGATGAGCCTTAAAGGCCTCCTGGTTGCTGTCTTGAAGGGTCTTAGCCGCCTGGTAGGTAGCCGTCGCATCCTCAAACCCCTTCTCTAATACAGAAACCTGAGCATGCTGCTGATTATAACTTTCCTGACAAGCCTCTACTGCTTGCGCTAGACTATCGAGATCTGGTTGTTCTTGATTTTGGAGAAGCTCTTGGCTATTGCTAATCTGGATCTGCAACTCTTGTTTAAGAGTTTGGTAGCTTGTCAATTGAGCCTGGAGCTCAAGAATAGCTTGATTGTTCACCTCATGCAACCAACTCTGGATTTGATTTTGGTCATTGGTGAGGGCCCCTTCAGCCTTAAGACTTTGGTCTAATTCAGCCGATAAACGCTTCATTTCTTGGCTGGTCTTTTCTTTAGACTTGTTCAAGCTCTTAAGTTGCCCCTTGACTCCTTGAATTTCGGCATAAAGTTGGTTGTAGGCCTCACCATTTTCCTTGACTTTCTTATTGTAGAAGTCCAACTCTTGCTTAGCTAGGGAAATACGTTCTTGATAAACCTCAACAGATTCAAGCTCTGGATGAGCTTCCTGCAAGTCTTTTAGGCGCTCCTTATTTTGGTTAAATGCAGCCTTGGCCTCTTGATAGTTTTTAGAAAAATCTACCTCTTCTTCCTGAGCTTTGGCTAACTTAGCTTTATATCGTACATAATCTGTCTCTTCTTTATCATAACGTTTTTGTAACTCTTGATAATACTTTTTAACCTTCAGAAGTAGGACTTGTCCACGGTATGCTTCATAGTCCTCTGAAAAATCAAAATCAAATTGTCCCTTAACTTGGTCTTCGAGTTCTTGATAGTTTTTTTGAAGAGTTGACTTTAATTCAGCCAACCTGTTAAGCGATTTTTTACGATTAGATTCAACTTCTCTCAATGTAGCCTGAAGCTTTGACAAGGTAGCAACTTGATCTTCTTTTTGATCTTGAAGTGCCTCAACCGAATCCATGATACCCTTCAAGGTCATTTCATCAGCCTGTGTCCCATCAACCTTAGGATGATCCAAGGAACCACAGACCATACATGGCTGTCCATCCTCTAATTCTGCCTGCAACTGGGCAATCATGAGTTGACGACGTGAAGCTAAAGTCGTTCTTAACTTCTCTTCCAATTCTTTGAGGCTTTCTTGAGCTTGGTCAAACTCCAAAGAGTACCTTTGATATCGTTTTTTGTTATCTACCAACTCCTGATCCAATTCCACTATATCTTTTAGGTTCTGAGCCAGTTGCTTATCCACACTGTATTCCACAGACTGGAGGAGTTTTTCGACCTCATGTACACTATCCGAACTAAGACGATTAGTCTCCAAATCTAACAAGGACTGTTTAAGGAGCTCAATCTTTTCCGAAGCCTGCTGATAGGTTTTTTCCCACTGCTTGTAGTTAGCACGTGAACATTTGAATTTGTCTTGCTCTTTGGCAAGATCCTGGGCATGGCTAATAGCCCCTTCTAACGCTTTCAGTTTCTCTTCTTTTTGATGAAAATCCTCAGTCTGAGCTTCCAGTGCCTCTTTTTGAACCTTAACTTCCTCAAAATCCTGCTGCTTAGCACTTAGTACTTCTTGAGCGATTTCAAGGTCTTGTTCTAATTGCAACAACTGCTTTTTATACTGCTCAGAGCTACTAAAGATTTCTTGTAAGCCTTGAGCAAACTGCAATTCCTCCAGATGCGCTTTAGCCTTTGCCATTTCCTGAGCATTTACCTCAATTTTCAGACGGTAACGCTTCTTGGCTTGTTCCAATTCTTGGAAAATCTTTGCCACATCTTGCGCAGTTTGCAAGCTCTTCTGCAGCTTAGCCAAATCCTCATGGGCATCCTTCTGGATGCTTTTTTGCTCTTCAAGATTTTCTTGACGTTGTGCCAAAAGTTCTTTAAGGCGTGCCAGTTTTTCATAGGCTGGCGTTTGGGACAGAACAGCTAATTCCTCCTCAGACCAAACCTGACTGGCAAAATGACCATCTAGCTGAGCCTGACGCTTCTCCATATCCTTATTGCTCTGACGAAGAAGCTCCTCCAAGCTCTTTTGAAAGCGGTCAAAAATACCTGTTCCAAAGATTTTTTTCAAAATTTGAGTCTTGGTCTTGGAATCTTCTTTCAAGAAACGACTGAAATCATTTTGCGGAAGAAGGATAATCTGTTTGAACTGCTCGGCATTGAGCCCCAAAATTTGCTCAATCTGATCACTCACTTCCTTGATTTTATCCCCGAGCTTTTCGATTTCTTGACCACCAATCTTATCCACAATAACTAGAGAAGCTGACCCTTTTTCCTCAGTCGTACCACCACCTCGCTTTGCAATCCTATTTTGCTTAGGAACACGTTCAATCCGATAAAGATGATTGCCTTGCTGGAAGTAGAAAGTCACCTTAGTCAAGTCATCCTCTGGACCGGCAAAAGTTGACCTCATCTCCTCGACAATGCGATCACCACTGGTCGTTGCAAACAAGGCTACTGTCATAGCATCAAAAAGAGTACTCTTACCAGCTCCTGTATCTCCACCAATCAAAAAGAGGGGTGCATGATCAAACTGGGTAAAATTGATAACTTCCTTACGGTAAGGCCCAAAATTAGTCAATTCTAACTGGACTGGTCTCATTGTCGGCTCCTCCCAATCTCCTCAAAAATACTTTCCACAAGGGCAGTTTGTATCTCAGACAAGACATCGCCCCCAGTCACCGTCTGGTAGAAATCAGAAACAATTTCCTGTGGCGACTGCATTTCCAAATCTTTTAAGTGCTGATTAACAGTCAAATTTTCTTCCCTGACATCACCCAAACGACTGAAAGTGATTTCTACAATATCTGTCCCATAAATTTCTTCCAGACGGGCACGCACATTGATACCCTCTAACTCCTTACGGCTAGACAGTTGAATATCAAAGGCAAACCAAGCCTTTTGACAAGGCTGTTCCCTATAAAATTCAGGTGACATCAAGGTTTCAAAAGGCGCCTGCAAGGTCAAAATCGGCCGTCTAACTTCTATAGAATGGAAGGTCTGAGACAAATTACCAGTCGAATCCAATTCAACAATATAAACACCCTTTTCTTCCTTGCGCTTGGCTTCTTTGACATTAAAGGCTACTGGACTGCCTGAATATTGCACGCGCTTGGTCGGACTAGCAAAGCGCGTATGGATATGCCCCAAGGCCACATAATCGAAAGCCTTGAAAAGGTCACTGGTCACATTGGTAAGACCACCCACCGTATTGCTGGTTTCAGACAACATCAGTTCTCGAAGACTTTGACCATCTTGGTCATCTTTCTTAGAAACCGCAAAATGCGTCACTAAGATATGAGCCTTGTCAGGATCAAAAGCTTTTTCCATATCCTCAAGAATGTAGGTCAAGGCATCACCAATCCCCTGAATCTCCTTATCCTCATCGTCCTTATAATAAATCCGAGCATCAATAGGATCAATAAAGGGTAGGAGGAAAATCTGGCAGTCTCCCAACTCGATAGGCTCAAAAGCCTCCTCCAAACGTGTGCTTAAATGAAGACCCTGAGGTTGAAAAAAGTCTCGCCCAAAATGCAAACGTTCAGCCCCATCGTGATTACCACTAATGGCATAGACAGGAATCTGCTCCTCCAAGACTAAACGTGCCAAAGTCTTATTAAAAAGCTTGATTGCATCCACAGGTGGAACCGCACGGTCATAGAGGTCACCAGCAATAATAACTCCATCCACCTGTTCAGAAATAGCTAAATCCACAATCTGTTGAAAAGACCACTCCTGCTCTTCTAGCAAAGACCAACCATTGAGCGTTCGACCCACATGCCAATCTGACGTATGTAATAACTTCATTACCCTCTCCTCATTCAGTTTGATCCTATTTTACATTTCATATTTCAAAGGCAAACAATTCTTAAATTGACTGATATTTTTTAATATAACCAAAAAGAGAGGACCAAACCGGTCCCCTCTCAATATTAGTTTATCATCAACCACTGTAGTTAACAAGAAACTACTTAATCTTGAGTCTAAAGACTCCTTTGGATTTTATTTTCCAAGGTAGTATTCAGAAACTACGTTTAATTTTTCGTCGAATTCGAATACCAATGGTGGGAAGTTAGGGATTTCCACGTCCATGATTTCGTCATCTGACAAGCGTTTGATGTGTTTTACAAGGGCACGGATTGAGTTACCGTGAGCTCCCACGAATACGTTTTTACCATCTTTAAGTGCTGGAGCAATTTTATCTTCCCAGAATGGAAGGGCACGTTCCAAAGTCACTTTCAAGTTTTCAGCATCTGGAATAACTGAGTCGTCAAGTGAAGCGTAACGACGGTCAGTGTGAGCTGAGTGCTCATCATCACGATCCATGTTTGGAGGCAATACATCGTATGAACGACGCCAGATGTGAACTTGCTCATCACCAAATTGTTCAGCAGCTTCAGCTTTATTTTTACCAGTCAAACCACCGTAGTGACGTTCGTTCAAGCGCCATGATTTTTCAACTGGAACCCACAATTGGTCAGCCGCTTCAAGAGCCAAGTTTGTTGTTTTGATCGCACGTTTCAATACTGAAGTGTAAGCTTGGTCAAATTCGATACCAGCTTCTTTGATCAATTTACCAGCGTCAATCGCTTGTTGTGTTCCTTTTTCAGACAAATCAACATCAGCCCAACCAGTGAAAAGGTTAGCTTTGTTCCATTCAGACTCACCGTGGCGAGCAAAAACCAATTTTACCATTAGATGGATTCTCCTTTTATTTTTCGAGGTTTCCCTCGTTTATCTATTCTATTTTACACAATTTTTCACAAAAAAGCTAGTTAAAATCAATTAAAAAGAGAGAACAGTGTCCTCTCATCTAGTTATTATTAATTCGCGATATTCAATCAAGAAACAATTGCAATAATTTGTTATTTAAAGCATCAATTAAACGATCAGTATTCTTAGTTACATCATCTCTTCTTATATCTAACATATTCTTTCGCCAGATCATTCTTTAAATGAAAAAACAACCCTAAAACGGATTGTTTCACTAAATTATCAGACAAGGCCTCGGACTTCTTTCAAAAATTTAGCAAAAGAAACAGCTCCTTTAATGATTAGAAATCCTCCTATCCACTCGGTAGCTGAAAGAAATCCCATCACTCCACCAATGATAAATAGAATAGAAGGCAGCATTCGAAGTTGTTGATCTTCTTCAAAATAGATTAACATAAAGGTCCCTAATGCAATCATCAAAATCTTAAAAAATGTCAGGAGCAGGGAAAAGGCAACCGTGACAACCAACATCTTTGAAGGATCTTTATAGATGAGAGCCCCAGTATAGGATAGCAAAAATCGTAGGACAGGCCCCAAAAGCAAGGTCACTCCTGCTACCATGCCCAGTCTCCAATTGAGTAGAACCAATCTATCTCTCTCCATAAAAACCTCCTTCTCTCGTAGCTATCATTCTACCATATTTGCTCCAGAAACAAAAGACCTTCTCAGTCATAAACGAATCGCCTACCCGCTTTCAGATAGCCGAACATAAAAAGAGAAGATCTGTCGATCCTCCCTTTTCATTTTCCAACCCTTATTTCTTAAAAATAGAGGTTCTAAAATCGTTTGTTTGGTCAAGATAAGCTTTAAAGATTGCTCTCTTCAACTTATGAACGGCACTGTCGATTTCTGGATCATAATTACTCCAACGTGGACCTTCAGCATCCTTGAGAACAGCTTGGTCCATGAGGGCTTGCAATTCACTCACTCGATTGATGGTCTTTGTCGCATAGCTTGGCCATGGTTTTGTCGGATCTTTAAAGGTCACTTGCTTCAAGTTCCCAAACTGCTTCACACGTTCATTGTACATAGCTTTCTTGAAATCCGCCCAAGATAAATACTTCCCTTCAAATACCTTGTCCAGTACAAGATCATCTGTCACCAATCCGCGTTCTTTACCATAGAGATTAATGGTTTTGCCTTTTTGTTTGGCAGCTTCTTCGTATTGGTTGGAAATATAAGGTACCATTCCATCCTTAAAGCCTTTGGCAGCCAGAAGTTCGTAAGCGATCCGACGTCCCATAAGGTCACCCGGTGTTCCTTTCTCACTGCTGAGAGCTGAAAAGATTGGGGCAAAGAGTTTAATCGTATAGTAGCCATTTCGTTCATAGTCGCCAGACTGGTACTCACGAGCTGACAAGATGTTATGGTCAATCAAACTATCAAAGGTAGTCAATTTTTGGGCCTCTTCTGCTGTCAATTCTTTGACTACGTTAGTGGCATAAACCTCATTTCCATCTACTGGATCTTTCACATACTTGTTCTCAATCTTTCTGAGAGCCGCCATTTTCTGGTAAACATTCAGTTTGTTAACGATTGATTGTCCTTCGAGGTATTCCAGCATGTAGATAAGGTCAAACATGTTGTGGACATAGTTCTGAAGATCTGTTGCGTTTTGGAATCTCTCTGTCGGATCCAAGACTTGCAGACGGGATCCCTCTGTACTATCTGATTTTGAGTGTTTCAAGATAGAATTGATGGTAATGGTTGCGTCACTTGGTTGGTCAGGGGCTTGCAATAAACCTTTTGCAAAGAACTCTGGTCCCAATCCACTTCTTCGACCATAGCCGCCAAGGTAGATATCCTGATCTGAATCATGGGTCATTTCATGGGTATAAGTAATGGCTCCATCCTTGTCCAGCATACGGTAAGACATATAGTAGACGCCATCCCCTGTTGCGTAGGCTCCATGTTGGTTGTGTACTACCTTATTGCCAACTGGGCCAAAGAAGTTTTTCATGGCTGAGTTGGTGCTATCAAACTTAGCCTCCACTGTAGCTTTTCCAGAGGTTGTGTCATCGCCAAACTTATAAGCATCATAAAGCAAGATGGTACGATAGAGTTTTTCACGCCCCTCATTATCTAAAATACGATACCAATAATCATAGTGATCTCGCTGGCGTTTGGCTGTTTCACGCGCATTTTCTTCAACAAAGTCATTGAGAGCCTTGCCCGCTTTATGCTCACTATTGCGGTAGCGATCATAAGCTCCAAATCCTAGACTAGACATGGTCGAGATGACAAAGACGGATCTCTCTGGCAAGGTCAGGAGCGGCAAGACCATATTGCGATATTTCCATGTGGCACTCGTGATGCGGTCATAGACACCGATAGAATACTTGCTACCAGCCTGTCCTTGCTTCATTTTCACCTCTTCGATAGTGGATTTTTCTTCGACGATGTAAGCCTTGGTCTGTGATTTAAACCAGTCATTGTTGCTTTTCTCTGGTAAAAAGACCTTTCGGTAATGTTCTAACGTGCTAAACAAATCTGTCGTTCCATGTTGACTGGCAAGACTGATACCATAAGTATCGACATTATTCTTAGCTAGAAGATTGTTAAAGCCAGATTTACCTAGCTCAATCAGAGTATCTAGTGGTGAAGCATTTCCCTTACCAAAGAAGTCCAAATGGTACAGAACCAGGTCTTTGACATTCACCTGACCATAGCTAAAGTTATACCATCGTTCCAGATAGGTCAAGCCAAGTAGCAAGGCTTCCTTGTTGTGCTTGATTTTATCTACAAGATAGCCCTTGGTGACTGGATTGTCACCGACAAGTCCAGCATCAGCTGACAAGAGTTTTTTCAAACTGTCTTCCAGTTGTTGTTTTGTTTTGGCGAACTGGTCTTCTAGATAGAGCTCAGTTTGCTTGACGTTTGGAGAAATACCGAGTGTCTTTCTGATGGCTTCTGAGTGGTAGTCAACCTTTTGTAAGTCAGGTAAGACTTGCTTGATGATAGAAGATTGGTCATACAAGAATTGGTTTGGCGTATAGAGAAGCCCAGTATCTCCTAGACTATATTCTGCTAATTTGGCAAAATCATTCTGATACTTGAGATCCAGCTTCTCAGATAAATCATCCTTGTAGTGAAGCAAGAGTTTGTTTGCCGTCTCTTTGTTAGAAACAATGTCTGTGATGACTTGGTTATCCTTCATCATGACTGCTGACAAGAGTTCTTTTTGATATAAAAGACTGTTCTCATTGACCAGATTTCCGTATTTGACGATGGTTGCCTTGTTGTAGAAAGGTAGCAATTTTTCAATGTTCTTATAAGCCAAGGCGCGCTTAGCTTGATAATGGGCCACCTTAGAAAAATCACTGTCTTTTTTACCACTTGTTGAGAGTGGCTCCACTGTTGGTAGAGTGAGAGGATTGATTGCTGCTTTCTTGCTTGCAATTTGAGAAGCATCTAGCATCGTTCCTCTTTCTTCAAAGGATTCCTTGCTGACGACCTCATCCTTAACCAAGGTGACATTGTAGACTCTGTTGGCCTTGCTGCTGAATGTGTCCTTCACCTTCATTCCGTTATAGTGGTAACCAGTGATGGCATTTCCGTTGGTTACATTGACATCACTGAGGACATTGGTCAAACTTCCAGCATGCTTTACATCACCAGAAGTTCGATCCCACAAATTGCCTGCCACTCCCGCCACTCTACCAAAATGCTTGACATTGTTAATGTCACCCTCAGCATAACTATCTTGGATCTGTGCATCCTGATCTACTAGACCTGCAAGACCACCCACTGTCTGATCTGAACTATTTGTGTTGGATGAAATGGCTACTGTCGCTTTTGACTTCGTCAGCAAAGCCCTGTTTCCTGTCAAATGACCGACCAGACCACCGATATTGTAGGCTGCAGTCGTCTCATAAGTGTTAATAATTCTTCCCTTGAAACTGCTCTCTGTGATGCTTGATTGCTCAGCCTTTGCCAGCAAGCCACCGATACCACGTTCACCAGCCAGAACACCATCAACGTGAACTTGCTTAATCTTTGTGCCATTCTGAGCTTTATATGCTAGTGAACCGATATCATCTTTACCTGAAATAGAGACATTTTTCAGACTCAATTTTTCTACTGTGGCGCCATTCAAGGTTTCAAAAAGAGGTTTTTTCAAGTTGTAAATAGCATACTGCTTGCCATCTTTTTCACCGATCAACTGACCAGTAAAGGTGCCCTTGATGTAGGATCTATCATCAGGTCCCAGTTCCACTTCGTTGGCATTCAAACTAGCTGCTAAATGATAGGTTCCAGAGAGATTCTGGTTGATAGCTTTGACCAGGTTGCTAAAGGAAGTAAAGGTTGTTGTTTCGTCTGTAGCCTTCTTAGCTAGGTAGAAGGTGAAATTATCGACATACTTATTTTCTAGCTCTTGCTGGAGTTTCTCAGCCTTGGCTGTGATTTTATAAACTGGCTGCCCATTTTTCGTTTCTGCCGTTATTGAAGCGACTGGTAGATAGACATCTTTAAATGACGAGGATTTAACCTTGACAAAGTAAGTGTCTGGATTACTTGGAACACCGTCTAAAGAAACGTGTTGTTTGTAAGTACCATTGGTCTGACTATACAACTCCAGATCCGAAACATTTCTTAGCTCAAGCGCCTTCTCTGGGTCTTTTTCTTTTGGTTTTTCTGTCGGAGCTTCCGGTTTTACTTGCTCGGTATTGCCAGTATATTCTGGAAGAGGAGCGACTTGCTCCGGTTCAACGATGGTTCCTGCTTGAGTGCCTGTATAGGCTGGTATTTCAGTTGTCTCTGGGGCTACTATTGCACCAGATTGCTCACCTGTATATTCCGGTAGGGAAGACTGGGGCTCCGGTTCCACAATCGCTCCCGCTTGAGTTCCTGTATATTCTGGTGTTGGTGGCACCTGTTCAGGTTCTACGATTGCTCCAGACTGCTCGCCTGTATAGGCTGGTTTATCAGTCGTTGCTGGTTCCACCAAAGCCCCTGACTGGACACCCCCAACCTCTGGCTCAACTTTTTCCGGCTCAACGATGGCACCAGCTTGAGTTCCCTGATACTCAGGCAATGGAGCAACTTGCTCGGGTTCAACGACGGCTCCTGCTTGGGTGCCTGTATATTCTGGTTTTTCAGCTGTCTCTGGGGCTACAACCGCTCCCGCTTGAGTCCCATTGTATTCTGGTAATGGAGCCTGAGTCTCAGGCTTTCCCTTTTTTGCAGACTGAGGGGCTTCACTTGGAGCAACTGCCTTCTTAGTCCCTTTCTCTACTATACGTGGCAAAGCTTCTTCTACTTTAGTTGAGAGAACTTCCCTAGAAATTTCTTGGTTTTCAACAGTGAAAATGCGAACAAGTTCAATCTTCTTCCCAGCACGACCTTCTTGTTTGACATGGATGGTTCCCTCTGTTAGTTCTGGATTTTCCTGCACCACTTCTGAAAAGCCTAGTTTGGTTACAATTTCTTGGTCTTTGTATAGGAGCTCTGGTTTGTTCACGCGACCAGCCAAGACTTCATCCTGAGGATCTACACTAGCAAGACCAGATGGATTTTGATTGGATGAATCTTGAGATGGGATTGGCTTGTCAGCAGGGAGTGTAGGAGATGGAGCTTTCTGCTCATCTCCTGCCCTTTGTCCACCTTCATTGGTCTGAAAATGAGGCTGAACCGTGTAGTCAAATTTCTGATCCCTAGCAGCAGTTTCTTGCTGATTAATCTCTTTGTCTTGCTTAATATAGCCTAGGTAAGTATAACCCGATAAGGCACGTGGCAAAGGCAGACTATCTCCTTGAGATAATTGGTATTCCTGATTGTACTGGAGCAAAAGTTGATTTTCGATAGCCTGAACTGAAGAAGCCAAACCACTGCTCATCCCCGTTACCAAAATCACATTCAAGAGAGCTTTCTTTTTGCCTTTCTTTTTCGATACGACAAAAATAAGGAGGCCAATCGAAGCCAAGGCTCCACCAGTTAAAACACTAGTAAGGCTATTCTGCCCACCTGTATTGGGCAACTGACCTAGTTGGGCTTTCTCATCCATACGGTAGACTAGATAATAGGTGCTCTCACTATCTTCAGCAATTTTCGGAATGTCCTTTACAATCAAGTCCTTCTCTTGACTACTTAGCTCTGTATCCGTCACATATTTGTAGTGAATAGCTACATTTTCTTGAGCAAATACGGTTCCACTACTCACAATGGACACAAAAAATAGGCTTGAAATCGAAGCTGACACAAGTCCAATTGCTAATTTTCGTAAGGAGAAACGATGCTGCTTCTCTCCAAAAAACTTTTTCATTCTAAATCCTCTCAACTATTCAACCTCTATCAAGAAAATAACTAGCATTATATTTTGATATAGGTATTTCACATCCACCATTATACTATAAAAATACTTCCTTGTCTCAAATAAATTCTTTGAATTTCATGAAAGTAAAAGCTTATTTATCCTGTCAATTTTACCCCTGCTTGATGACAAAAAAAGAAGGCTAAGCGCCTTCTCTTATTTGAAAATATTTCTAACAAAAAGTCATTATTCTTGAATCTCGAATTTTTTCAAAAGTCCAAAATAGAGGGATCCACCAATGATTGTCAGAATTCCTCCTACCCATCCCAAGAATGGGATCAATCCAACAGAACCACCTACGATAAACAAAACAGACGGTGCAGGAGTCACACGCTTATCGTCCTTGTAATAGACAATAGACACAATTCCTAAAACCAAGACAGCAATTTTTACCAATGCCAAAATGATTGAAAAAATCGTCAATATACCAACTGTTGCATCAGAGTCCTCCGTCGCCGCAGCAGCCCCGACAGCTATCATAAACATAACAAGAGGTGCCAACAGCAAGACGATACCTGAAATAAGACCAAAAATCGCATTTACGCGAGCAAGTGCTTTTGTTTTCATTCGAATCTCCTTAAAAAAAATTTTACAACTATCATTTTATCATATTTTCATGAAAAACAAAAGAAATTTCAAAACGAGTATACTAGATGGTGAATGATTTCAAATTTCTCTCCAGACATTTAGAGTAAGAACTCTGTCATGTATCAATTTGTTTGTAGGTTCATTCGTTTTTTGTACTGAGCAAGACGTTTCCCTAAAAAAAGAAGATCACTTGGATCTTCCTTTTTCGTGTCTATCTTTCAAAGATAGACTGTCTGAAATCGTCTGTAGCACGTAGATAAGCATTGAAAATACGATACTTGAGTTGGGCGACACTGCTCTTAGAGCTGTCTGATAAGGCACGATCAATGTTCTTAGCTGAGGCATCCGCTAGTACTGCTAAGTACATATAATCTTGCAATTCCTCATAAGAAGAAATCGTAATTTGTCGTTTGCTATCTAGTTTTCCTGCTTCAAACTCGATGGTGATAGGGCGAAGGAAGTTTTGAGCCTTATTGTATCGCTCATTTAGCATAGCTTTCTTCAAATCCTTCCATGATTCATACTGACTACCGTAGAGATTTTTAAGGATCCGATCATCTCCAACTACTCCGACATCTCCACGGTTCCAAGTTGAGTAGGTCTTGTCTCCTTCTTTGAGGGCTTGGCCAGCGTATTGGCCAGATACATATGGGACAAATCCTTGTTGGTAGCCCTTATCTCCTAGCAATTCATAGGCTCTACGGCGGAACATAAGTCCCCCAGGAGCACCAGTTGGATTGTCTAGAGCTGCATAGAAGGAAGCAAACATATTGATGACATAGTAGCCATTTCGTCCAAAGCTAGCTCTATCCCAACCATCGCGACGACCAATGATATTATGGTCAACCAGAGCATCGACAGATTTTAGTTTGGCTGCTTCTTCGGCAGTTATAGGGACAATTCGATCATCAGCGTGAGCTTGTTTACCATAAGACGTATTCTCAAATTTATAATTTTCAGCCTTACGGTACCATTTCATTTTCTGTTGATCAGTTAGAACTCCAGTAACAATATCCCCTTCTACATAATCCAGAAGGTTCAGTACATCAAAGACTCCATGCATGTAGTCGCGAAGAGCATCTGCTGAGGAGAATCGGGCAACAGGATCATAGGTATGGTAACGTGTGGTCGAATCTTTATCTCCCTGATAGAAGCTATTGAGCACGAGACCTTTTTCGCTAACATTGGTTACAGACTCTAACATTCCTGTAGCAAAACTCTCAGGTCCTTCACCCTCACGACGACCATGTCCTTCAAAATAGATAGAACCATCCGAGTTGTGGGTCATTTCATGGGTATAGACCATGGTTCCAGAAGCTCCCAGCATCTGGTCATAGACGTAGAAGACTTCATAACCATTGGCAAAGGCTCCTAGTCCATTGTCTCCGTGATATTTGCCAGCAGGGCCAAAGAAATTGTACATAGCAACAGAGGTCTTATCATTACGCGGAGCCCAATATTGCTGGCCTTTATCATTATAAAGAAAGAAACCGTCTGTAACGATCACCCGTCTGAATAGAGTGTCTTTCCTGTTTGGACTTAGAATGTTGTACCACATGTCATAGTGGTTTCGTTGCCATTCAGCTGATTGATCCACAAGTTTTTCAACGTGTCGATGGAGTTCCTCACCTGAGAGAACTCTGCCACCTTCTTTCCTGTAGCCTCCAAAGCTACCAAAGGCAATGGTCGACATATTGCTGATGATATAGACATCTCTTTCAGGTAAGGTCAGAAGTTGGAGGACCATTTGCTTGAAGCCCCAATCTCCCTGAGTCAGTCTGTCGTAGACCTTGATTGTATACTTACTCTTACGATCTGCATTGTCCTGTTTAGCCTGAATTTCTGGCAGACTTGAACGAGCTTCTACGATATAAGCCTTGGTATTTTCCTTGAACCACTCACTGTTGGTTTTGTTTGGTAAGAAGAGTTCGCGCAGACTTTCTAAGTAAGCAAAGAGGTCTCCTTTGCCTTTTTCCTTGGCTAGGAATTGTCGGTAAGCATTGAAGTTGTTTTGCGCTCGAAGATTGCCCATTCCAGAGTTCCCGAGAGCAATGATAGTATCCAGTGTCGAAGCTGCTTGATTACCAAAGAAATCAAACTTATAGGCATTAAGGTCCTTGGTGTTGAACGTTCCATAGTTGACATTGTACCAACGATTGAGATAGGTCAGACCAAGCAGGAAGGCCTCTTTGTTCTTCAGAATCTTTTGGCTAATCGCATCCGCTACGGCAGAACCTAGGGTGTTAATCGACTTGTCAACTGAAAGTACCTTGAGGAGCTCCTGACCTAGTTCAGCCTTGGTTTGTTCAAAGGCTTTTTCTAGATAAAGATCATCTAAGGAAGCTGTTTCACCAATTCCCAGTACCTTACGCACTGCAGTTGAGTCATAAGTCATAGCTTTGAGTTCATCCAAGACATTCTCTTTAATGGTCTGATAGTCCGATAGAAAGGCCTCTGGTGTATAGAGCAAATTCTTATCAGCAATGCTATATTCTGCAATCTGGCCATTGGCAAAATCACCCTTGTAGGTCAGATCAAGATAAGAGATTGTCTTATCTGCATAATGCAGCATCAGTCTATTGATTTCACCCTTATGGCTGTTGACATCCGTTATCAGTGTCTCATCTTTCATCGGAACAACATCTAGCAGGGCTACTTTGTTGAGTTTATCATCTTCAGCTAATTGGTTGGCTGTATGAACGATGAAGTCTTTGTTGTAGAATGGTAATAGTTTTTCTACATTTTCGTAGGCTTGCTTTCTGGACTCCTGGGCTCCCCTCACTCGACTATAGTCTGTTTGATGCTGGTAAGCTTGCTGCAATGACTCTTGGTCCGTCAAGTTTGAAGTGATTCCAAAGGACTGACGTTTGGCTTGCGCATCGGCTTCTGAAATAGAACGGACAAAACGCTCATCTTTTCGATTTGCTGTAGTTCCTTCAAGAACATAAGAGTCCCGAACAGAGGCCTCAGGATACGGATCTCCTGTCATCGCATGACCATTTTGAACCTTGACACTAGTCAAGACATTTCGGACCTGTCCATTGTTCCAAGTAGATCCGATCGCTCCACCGACTTGGCCAGAATGACCTCCATTTTGGATAGAACCAGTCACATAAGAAGTTTCTAATCTAGCTCCATTTTGCAAGCGACCAATCAAGCCTCCAACACGCTGGTCTCCATTTCGACCCGTTACTTGGATAGATACATCCGCCTGACTCTTCTGCGCCAGTGATTGGTTGCCGTGGAAATTACCAACCAAGCCACCAACATTGTACTCCTGCCCCCCATCTTGGGTGCTGGAGATTGTCCCTTTAAAGGCAACATTGGTTAGTTTTGTGTTTTGGGCAACTCCTACAAGTCCACCGATATGTTTGTTCCCAGATAGACTACCACTTACAGAAACATCCGTAATCGTTGCATTTTGAGCATTGCTAGCCAAGGTCCCTATAGAATCCTTGCCTGTCACTGCAGCCGATTTCAAGGTCAGTTGCTGGATGCTGGCATTTTTCAAGGTTGCAAAGAGTGGTTTTGCCAAGTTGTAGATGGTATAATCTTTGCCATCCACTCGGCTAGTTAGACTACCTGAAAATTCTTCTGGAACATAGCTTGTCACAGACTGTTCTAACTGGAGTTCATCCGCTGAAACATCCGCTCCTAGTTTAAAGTTTCCAGTCGGGTTTGACTTCATGGCCTCTATGAGCGTTTTGAAGGAAGTATAGACTCCTTCTTGGCTAAGAGGCGTTTTTGGCAGTTCAAAAGAGTAATCTGGACGATAACGATCTCCTTCTCCCTCGACGAGCTGATTAGCTGATACCGTTACGGAGTAGGCATTGCCCTTATCTGTAATCTTAGAAACAGGTAAGAGCATATCCTTGAACTTATCTGACTGAATGCGGACATAGTAGTTGTCCAAATCAGACGGCACTTCCGACAGGGATAGGTAACGTCGGTAGTGACTACCATCTTTACCGTACAGTTCGATGCGGTCGATGTCTTTGATTTCAACCTTCTTATAATCTAGCTGAACTAGGCGTTGATCCTCTATACTAGTTTGTTCCCCTTGACCCAGGTCATATTTCATGACAGTTTTGAGGGTATAAGGAGTATAGTAGTCCAAGTCATCAAGCGTCAATTTTTGAGTGAGGTCCACAAGGTCGACTTCCTTAATTAACGTTTCACCCTTGTATAGCTGCACTTTGGCTGATTGATAGCTAGCTGTAGCATCCGTCAAGTGATAGCTAAGAGAAACTTGGCGTTTGTCTTCTTCCTTCTCGACACGGACTAGAGAGAGGGTTGGTTTTCTCTTGACACCATCCAGAGCTTGACGAGCGGCCTCGAGATCCGTCCGAACTTGATCGACCAAGGCTTGATTGGCGAAAGGATTGTCCAAAACGAGCTTGGCCTGATCTAGAGCACGACGATAGCGGAGTTTGGCTTGTTCATCAGCATACTGGTAAGCAACTGTAGACTGAGTCACATCCTTCATGTCAAATTCAACACCAAGAGTTTTCTTATCAACAGGTTGGCCATCTAGATTATTCTTAGCAGTTTCAAGGGCCTTTTTCAAAGAATCAACCTGTTCTTGACTAGCATGAGATGCCTCAAAGAGAGCTTGGGCATTTGCGACTGCCTGTTTATAAGACTCTTGATCTGCAGTGGTATCATTGAAATACTGATGCGTTTTCTGAATGCTATCGGCCTCTTCCACTAATTGGTGTAAGGGTTCGAGGTCGAGAGTTCCTTTTTCTGGTTCCACAGGAGCGTGATCCGCATTTGTAGAAATTGGTTTTGTACCGACTTTGATAATCTGAGGAACTGCTTCTTTGGTGACAGTGTTAGAGATTTCCTCTGTATTTTCGACTTTTCCATCTACTAAATACTGACGAGTCACAATCGTACGGACGCCATCTTGACCAGCTTGGCTAACTTCTCTTTGCCCCAATGGCAGGTCTGCACTTTCCACTTCCTTGGTTGGATAGGGTTCGGCCACTGTTGTGGTAACGTCCTTTTCTTCAACGTTTAAGCTTGGAACTTCATTTACAGGAGCGTCTGTTGGTTTCTCGCTAACAGGATCTGTTCCGACCGTTACGATCTCTGAGACCGCTGGAGTCGTCACTTCGTTGGAGATTTCCTGGATTCTCTCTACTTTGCCATCTACTATGTACTGACGGGTGACAATCGTACGGACGCCATCTTGACCAGCTTGGGTTATCTTGGTCTGACCAACTGGCAAACTATCACTCTCTACTCGTTCTCGAGTGTAGGGTTCTGCTACCGTTGTGGTAACATCTTTTTCTTCAACGTTTAAGCTTGGAACTTCATTTACAGGAGCGTCTGTTGGTTTTTCACTAACAGGGCCTGTTCCAACTGTTACGATCTCTGATACTGCAGGAGTTGTCACTTCGTTCGAGAGTTCCTGGCTTCTCTCTACTTTTCCATCTACCATGTACTGACGGGTGACGATTGTACGCACGCCATCTTGACCAGCTTGTGTTATCTTGGTCTGGCCAACTGGCAAGCTATCACTCTCTACTCGTTCTCGAGTGTAGGGTTCTGCTACCGTCGTGGTAACATCTTTTTCTTCAACCTTTAAGCTTGGAACTTCATTTATTGGAGCGTCTGTTGGTTTTTCACTAACGGACTCCTCTGGGCTTGGTTTTGTAGGAGCAAGGACCTTGCTTCCGACTTTTCTAATCTCAGAAGTCGGCTCAGTCGTTACCTGATTGGAAACCTCCTCTGTATGGATAACCTGACCATTTAAAATGTAGCTGCGGGTCAGAATGGTACGACTACCATTTTTCCCTGCCTGAATCACCTCAGTTTGACCTTGCGGCAAATCAGCCGCCTCTACTTCCTCCACTTGGAAAGGAATAATCTCTGTACGACTGGTATCTTTACTTTCAACCTTTAACTCTGGTTGTTCAAAGACAGGAGCATCACTTGGTTTCTGAGCACGGTACTCTTCCCGCGCTTGACTTCCGTTTGAAGTTTGAACTGGAGTATCAATAGGAGCCGAATGATTCAACTCTTTCTTGCCATCAACTGGAGAGTTTACTTCTTTTTGAGATTTCAAATACCCTACATATTGGTAGCCTTCAATCGTAAGTGGGGATTGCAATGTTTCCCCGATCTGTACAGTCAATTCCTGATTATAGTCTGCCAGCATTTGATTTGTCAAAGCCAAGGAAGTTGGCGCAATTAGCTGACTTCCTAGACTGGTCAAGAGCATGAATGAAGCTAGTTTCTTGCGATCATCTCTGCCCAGTTTAATCGCTACGACTAGGAGTACCAAGCCTGCCCCTGCGGCAATTGAGCTAATGAGTTGGCTGTGACCAGTTGCAGGCAACTGTCTCGTCGGACGATAAATCAAATAGTATGTATCATCTGTTTCCTCAGAAAACTGTGGCAATTCTTTGACTACCAACTGCTTTTCTTGGTCTGTGAGCTCACTCTCTGTCACGTACTTATAGTGAATCTGTTTTGTGACGGATGGCGTCTGTTCACTAGCTGCTACATTTGCAAGAGAACCTCCTCCACTAAAAAGGTAGAAAACGCCTACCAGAGCAGAAACCAAACCAACCGAAACTTTTCTCAATGAAAAACGCTGGTGCTTTTTTCCTAAATAATTTCTTTTCATTCCTAATCTTTCCTTCATCATGATTTGAATCCCCTCTATTCTACCGAAATTTACTAGATTATTCAATTTATTTGCTATAAATAATAGCCACAAAAAAATGCTAATCTTTTCAGTTCATTTGCGCTTTCAAAATTCTTATCTTATCAGATATTGAATGCACAACAAGATCATGGAGAATAACAGAAAAAATTCCTAGGTAGCCTTAAACCTAGGAATTTTTCAAATTTTAATCAAACAGAATCGTTTCCTTATTTCTTGAAAATAGACTGTCTGAAGTCGTCTGTCTCACGAAGATAAGCGTTGTAAATCTTCTTCTTGAGCAGATTGACCCAGCTAGCTTCGACACGGCTAGTAGCATTGGTAATGTTGCGTACATCCTCTGCCACGGCTGCGTCCATCAACTGCTGCATCTCTGCATAAGAGCGAATGGTTACTTTCTTGGTACTGTTTGGATTTTTAAGCTCGTACTCAATGGTAATTGGCTTCAACTTGGTCAACTGATCAATCCGCTCCTTGTACATGGCCTTCTTGAAGGCTGCCCAAGAGGTGTATTCACCTTTAAATACATTTTCCAAGACTTTCTGGTCTGTCACGAGACCGACATCTCTTCCAGACCATCCGTCCCACGTTTTCTTGCCTTCATCGAAGGCTTCCTGAGAGTACTGACCAGAAACATAAGGGACAAATCCATCATGGTAGCCCTTGGCTGCCAGTAATTCATAGGCTGTGCGACGGAACATGACGTCACCTGGCGCTCCCTTCGGATTGCTCAAGGCTGAGTAGATTGGTGAGAAGAGGCTGAGGCTCAGGTAGCCATTTCGACCATATTTTCCGCTTTCCTTATTCTCCCGACGAGTGATCACATCATTTTCAATGAGAGAGTTAAAGGTCTTTAATTGCTTGATTTCTTCAGCAGTGAAGCTTCGCGTCTGGTTACCAGCATGAGTCTCCTTACCATACTTATCTGTAATATAGTAATTCTCCATCTTTCTGAACCACTGTAACTTGGCAGTATCGCTCTGCTTCAGCATAGAAGTACCTTCTAGATAGTCCAAGGTGTAAATCATGTCAAACATACCATGGACATAGTGTTGAAGGTCTGCTTCATTTTGAACACGTTCCTTGAAATTATAGGTATGCATACGTGTCTTAGAATCCTTGTCCACCTTGAAGAGAGTATTGAGCGTAATAGTTGGTTCATCTGCACTCGGAGAAGACTGCAAGAGTCCGCGAGCATAGAGTTCCGCACCCAGTCCCTCACGACGGCCATATCCTTCAAAGTAAATAGCACCATCAGAGTTATGGGTCATTTCATGGGTGTAGACAGAGTTTCCATAGTCTTCCAACAATTTAGCAGCATCAAAGTGAGTTACACTACCCGTAGCATAGGCATTATAGCCCTTGCTTGGATACCACTTACCAGCTGGTCCAAAGAATTCCTGCATAGCCTGTGATTTTTTGTCATTAGCTGGAGCCCAATATCTTTGACCATTCTTGTCAACCAATGAGAATCCATCATAAACCAGAACCGAACGGAAGAGCTTGTCCTTGCTTTCTGGACTCAGAATCTTATACCAGAAATCATAGTGGTCGCGCTGGTATTCAGCTGTTTTTCTCACTCGGTCTTCGACATATTCAGCTAGCTCAGCGTCTGTGCGCACCCTGTTATTAGCATCCAGGCGGTAACGATCATAAGCTCCCATAGAGAGGGTAGACATATTAGAGATAGCATAGACACCCTTCTCCGTCATGGTCAAGAGTGGCAGGAGCATGCCCTTGTGTTCCCAATTATCTGCAGTAATCTTGTCGTAAACACCAACAGAGTACTTGCTCTTGCCCTCAGCTGCATCCTGAAGCTGTCTAGCTTCTGCTACATCCGACTTAGCCTCAACGATGTAGGCTTTTGTATTGGTTTTGAGCCATTCATTATTGGTCTTATAAGGCAGGAAGAGCTGACGGTAGCCTTCAAGGTAATTGAAGAGTCCTCGTTTACCAGTTGCTTCAGAGAGCGAATTATCATACGCTGTATAGTTGTTCTTAGCCTTGAGATTCTCAAGTCCTGATTTCCCTAAAGCAATGATTGTATCTAAAGTCGAAACATCATTCTTACCGTAGAAATCAAGCTTGTAAGCTGATAAGTCCTTAACATTAAAGGTATCATAGTTGATATTATACCAACGGTTAAGGTAAGTCAGACCCAATAGAAATGCTTCTTTATCAGCAAGAATCTTCTTAACAAGATAATCCTTAACTACTTCACCTTCAGTATTGATAGCCTTATCCATAGCCAGAACTTTTCGTAGTTCTGCTGACAGTTTGCTTTTCACTTGCGTAAATGCGGTGTCTAGGTATAGTTCATCCAAAGAAGTATCTGCTGCTACACCAAGAACTGTGCGCATAGCTGGCGAATCAAGAACTACCTTGTTTAACTCTGGCAGGACTTGATTTAGAATACTAGTATAATCTGATACAAAGGCTTCTGGAGTATAAAGAAGGTCTAACCCCTTGATACTATACTCAGCAATACCTTGGTTGACGAAATCTCCCTGATAAGATATTTCTAGGTAGTCAATAGTATTGTCCATGTAGTGCAGCATCAAACGATTGATCCCAGTTTTATTGCCATGGATATCAGTGATAATCTGGTCACCCTTCATCGGAACAACATCCAGTAGGTACTCTTTGTTCAACTTATGCTCTTTCGGAATTTTGTTCGCAAACGAAACAATGGTTTCTTTATTGTAGAAAGGAAGCAGTTTCTCCATATTTGCATAAGAATATCCACGGTCGAATTGAGCATTGTTTACCTCACCATAGTCGACAAAACGCATATTTAGATTCGTGTCATCTAGGCTAGTCGTGATGTCCATAGCAGTCAGTTTTTCTTCCATTTCTTCTTGAGTAATTGTAGAAGTAACAAACTGATCGTTTTTCAAGGTTTCACTTTTAGCAACTTTATATGCTTGCGTAATGCGGTCGTTTTTGTAGCCCTGATCCCCAGAAATACTGTAAACATTTGTACCGCTAACATTACTGATCACATTATCAACTAAACCATTAAAGTAGTTCGAGCCGACCACTCCACCGATTTGACCGTTAGTGGTTGAATTATATAGTTTTCCTGCCACATAAGATTTGGTAATTCGAGCATTGTTTTCTAGACGTCCAACCAAACCACCGATACGTTGTTCATTTGATCGTGCACCACTAATAATCGTTACATCTGCTTTACTTTGGCTAAGAAGAGATTCTCCTCCTTTAAGGCTTGCAACCAAACCACCTACATTATAAGCTTTGATGTGTTGACTGTTAGATAGGATGGTACCAGTAAAGGAACTATTTGTAATCTTCGTATTGGTTCCATTAACTACTAGACCCGCTACGTTAGAGGCGTTTCCTACTACCGATACTCTCCCCTGAACAGAAACATCTGTGATTCGCGCATTCTCCGCATTGCGTGCCAGCGTAGCCGAGTCATAGGTACCCACGATATTCACATCTTTAAAGTCGATATTTGAAATGGCAGACCCACTCTTGAGGTTTTCAAATAAAGGTTTGGCTAGATTGTAAATCGCGTATTGCTTGCCATTTTGACTGCCCGTCAGACTGCCGGTGAAGTTCCCTTTGAGGTAGACATAATCCGCAGGAGCTAGGTTGACCTCGCTCGCATCCAAATCAGCTCCCAACACATAGTTTCCTGCCATATTTCGCTTCATAGCTTCTACCAATCCAGCAAAGCTAGTGTAGACATTTTGCTGACTAGGGACAGCTTTACTGATATAGAAGTCATGCCCAGACTTGTAGCCCGTCTCACTTTCTTGGACGAGTTCAGGAAGGGTTACATTAACCTTATAGACTGCCTTGCCATCTTTTTCTGCTTCGGAGATACTATGAACTGGAAGGAGAATTTCTTTGGATTCGCTTGATTTGATCTTGACGAAGTAAGTAGACAGATCCGTAGGCATAGAGCTCATCGATACAAAGCGCTTGTATAGGTCGTTTTCTTTATGATAAAACTCAACGGAATCAATATCACGGAAAGCAATCTTCTTGTATTCTAACTCAAAGTTACGACTGTCTGTTTCAAACTCAGTAAAGCTGCCATTATCCAGTTCATAAGTCAACTTGGTTTTTAGAGTGTAGCCTGTGTAGTAGTCTAGGTCGCCAATTTTCAAGCTGCCAGCGAAGTTGGTAATTGGAAGAGTGCGAATCAGCTGGTCTCCCTGGTACAATTCTGCAGTCGCTGAACGGAAGGACTGGGTCTGGTCTTCCAATCTATATTGGACCGCCACCGACTTATCATCAGTATTCTCAGTCAAACTTAGAATGGAAACAGTCGGCTTGACTTTAGGCACTCCATTCAGTGCTTCTTTGGCTGCTGTCAGGCTAGCAAGAGCTTGATTGACCTGTACTTGTGTAGCAATTTGATTGTTCAAAACTCCTTCAGCCTTAGTCAATTCGTCTGTATAAGCTGTCTGCTTATCTGAATCCGCATTCTTATATTTCACAGAAGTTTTAACTCTTGGATTTAAATCGTATTCAGTTTGAAGAGCCGTTTTAACAACCTCAAGTCCACTTAATTGAGCCTTGGCTTGTTTGATTTGTTCCACCAGTTGGTTGACTTCAGCTTGGCTGGCTTGGGATTGATTAAGAATCGCCTGCCCTGCTATCAATGCAGAATCATAGTTAGATTGATGGCTCTGGTTATCGTTGAAATAACGGGCCTGAGCTTTAATCTGATCTGCTTCTGCCAAGAGATTGTGCAGTGAAATTAAATCGAACTCCTCTAAAGCTTCCGCTTTCGGCGCTTCGCTCGGTACCATGCTTGGCTTAGCCGTTCCAACTTTGACCACTTGCGTTACGGGAGCTAAAGTTTCCTCGTTAGACAACTCTTGGCGGTCAACCTCTTGACCGTTAGAACTGTAGACACGAGTCTTAATCGTACGCTCACCCTCAACACCTGGAGTTGTGATTTGACGAGCATCTTGGACCAATTCATCCGTAGTTTGCTCTTCAATGTTGAAGGCTATTTTCTCTACACGAGTCTCGTCGGTATAAGTCAGTGGATATTCTGGCAGGGCGTCTGCTTGCGGTGGATCGTTCGGTACCATGCTTGGCTTAGCCGTTCCGACCTTGACGATTTGTGTTACGGGAGCTAGAGTTTCCTCGTTGGACAACTCTTGGCGATCAACCTCTTGACCGTTAGAACTGTAGACGCGAGTCTTGATAGTCCGTTCGCCTTGGACACCTGGAGTTGTGATTTGACGAGCATCCCGAACCAATTCATCCGTAGTTTGCTCCTCGATGTTGAAGTCTATTTTCTCTACACGAGTTTCGTCAGTATAAGTCAACGGATACTCTGGCAGGGCGTCTGCTTGCGGTGGATCGTTCGGTACCATGTTTGGCTTAGCCGTGCCGACCTTGACTATTTGTGTTACGGGAGCTAGAGTTTCCTCGTTGGACAACTCTTGGCGATCAACCTCTTGACCGTTAGAACTGTAGACGCGAGTCTTGATAGTCCGTTCGCCTTGAACTCCTGGAGTGGCGATTTGACGAGCATCCCGAACCAATTCATCCGTTTCTTCTTCACGAATGCTAAAGTTGATTTTTTCAACGCGCGTTTCGTCAGTATAAGTCAACGGATACTCCGGCAGAGCGTCTGCTTTCGGTGCTTCATTTGGTATCATGCTTGGTTTAGCCGTTCCAACTTTGACGATTTGTGTTACAGGAGCTAGGATTTCCTCATTAGACAATTCTTGACGGTCAACAACTTGACCGTTAGAGCTGTAAACGCGAGTCTTAATGGTACGTTCACCCTGAACACCTGGAGTTGCGATTTGGCGGGCATCTCGAACCAATTCATCCGTTTCTTCTTCACGAATGCTAAAGTTGATTTTTTCAACGCGCGTTTCGTCAATATAAGTTAGTGGATACTCTGGTAGAGCATCTGCTTTCGGTGCTTCATTTGGCAACATGCTTGATTTAGCAGTTCCGACTTTGACGATTTGTGTTACAGGAGCTAGGGTTTCCTCATTGGACAACTCTTGGCGGTCGACCACTTGGCCATTAGAACTGTAGACACGGGTCTTAACAGTCCGCTCACCCTGAACACCTGGAGTTGCGATTTGGCGGGCATCTCGAACCAATTCATCCGTTTCTTCTTCACGAATGCTAAAGTTGATTTTTTCAACGCGCGTTTCGTCAATATAAGTTAGTGGATACTCTGGCAGAGCCTCTGCTTTTGGCGCTTCGCTCGGTACCATGGTTGGCTTAGCCGTTCCAACTTTGACAATTTGCGTTACGGGAGCTAGAGTTTCCTCGTTGGACAACTCTTGACGATCAACAACTTGATCATTGGAACTGTAGACACGAGTCTTGATAGTTCGTTCGCCTTGGACACCCGGAGTCACGATTTGACGAGTATCTTGAACTAGCTCATCCGTATATTGCTCCTCGATGTTGAAGGCTATTTTATCAACCCGAGTTTCGTCAGTATATGTCAACGGATATTCTGGCAGAGCGTCTGCTTTCGGTGCTTCATTCGGTACCATAGTTGGCTTAGCCGTGCCGACCTTGACGATTTGTGTTACGGGAGCTAGAGTTTCCTCGTTGGACAACTCTTGGCGGTCAACCTCTTGACCGTTAGAACTGTAGACACGAGTCTTAATGGTACGCTCACCTTGGACTCCTGGAGTTGTGATTTGACGACTTCCTTCTGGAAGCTCATCTGTATATTGCTCGTCAATAGAAAAATCAATCTTTTCTATTCTAACCTCATCATTTGTAGTCAATTCTAACTCAGAATTCTCATGAATAGGAGCTGTATCAGGATTTGTCCCATATTCTGTCAGTTCTGGAATCTCTTGAACTGGAGCTGTATCAGAACTGGTGCCATACTCTGCCAATTCTGGAACTTCGTGAACTGGAGATGTCTCGGGACTGGTTCCGTATTCTGTCAATTCTGGAACTTCGTGAATTGGAGAGGTTTCAGGACTTGTGCCATACTCTGCCAGTTCTGGAACTTCGTGAACTAGTGCTGTTTCTGGAGTTGTGCCATATTCCGTCAGTTCTGGAAGCTCATGAACTGGAGTTTCTTTTGGTATCGAGTTAGTTGAAGCTGTTCCAACTAAAATAATTTCAGAAACAGGTTCAAGCGTCACTTGATCAGAAATCATTTCGCTTTTCACGATTTCTTGACCCTTACGATAATGACGAGTAACAACTGTACGTTGACCTCGAACACCTGATTGTATAACTTTTGATTGACCTTGAGCCAATTCATCGGTATATTGGTATTTTGTCTGATAAGGAAGTTCTTGAACTGACTCCTGCTCACTAATCTTTAGTTCTGGCAAGTCATAAACGGTGCTTAGACGAGCAGACTCTCTTTCCTTAGCAGCTATAGCTTCTCTTTCTTCCTCAGTTAAAGCATCCCCCTTATCTGAAACAATCTCTTTCATATCAAGATTTGTTTCACTCGGTTTAAGTTCACTTCCCTTCTCTTTCTCTAAATCAAGTGTCAGATTTTCCTTCAGAGCAGAATGAGCTAAATGACTATCATTTTGTTCTTCATTCTTTAGATAACCGATATAGTCGTAACCGTCAATTTTCAATGGCGCTGGCAGTGCATCTCCAAGACCCAAGTTAAGACTTTGATTATATGCAGCGAGTTCGATATTCGTCACTGCTAAGACTGTTGGAGATAGAAGTATAGATCCCATTCCAGTTACCAACAAGATCGAAGATAAATACCTCTTCCCATTTCTGCCTCTAACAACTACAAGCACTAGTAATGCAAGACCCATCGCTGTAAAAGTTGATTCCCAAAGACCGGAATGACCTGTTTTAGGTAATACTCTAGACGAATCCGCTTGAGTAGTCGGACGATAAACTAAGTAATAAGTCTCTGAAGCATCCTCAACATGCTTTGGAATCTCCCTGATCAAGGCACTCTTCTCTGCCTCCGTCAATTCAGACTCCACTACGTAGTGGTATTTGACCTGAGCAGACTGCTGACTTTGAATTTCTGCTGCCTTTACAGAAGTCAAGTCCCCAGTTATTTGCCCACTCAAAAAGAAGCTTCCAATCGTCGCCGAAACGAGCCCAACGGACAACTTCCTGAAAGAAAAGCGCTGTCGTTTTTCTCCATAAAATTGATGTTTCATTCTCAAAATTTCCTCTTCAATATATTATTCAATCCTTTCTATTCTACCCGATTTCACTTGATTATTCAAATTATTTGTCGCGATTTTTAGAAGCAACACAAGCTTTTGAAAAGTACCAAAAAACGATCTCTCTTTTTAAAAAAATCTCAAAAATCAACTTAAAACTCTCCCTAAAAATGTTGAATTTCCACATCTTTATCCTAAGCATTTTCCAGCAAAAAAAGAGAGAAATGACTTTCTCTCTTTTACCTTTCCTCTCTTCTTAAACTATGAGAAGACATATTTCTAATCTGATTATTTCGCTTCAAATCCTTCTGCAACTGCATCTGCAAAGTTTTCTTCTACGATGCTTGCACAGTGATCACAGATGACTGCATGGTAGCTGCGTTCTGCTGTTGTTGGGTCGATACGACGGCAACGGTCACAAACTTCACCTGCAGCGCGTTCAACTGTAAAGGCAACATCCTCAAAGCTAACTGCGCCTTCTGGAGCTGTACCTTCAGCGATGGTCAATTCTGACACGATCAAAAGTTGAGCCACATTACTGTCCACTGCTCCAAGAAGAGTTTTCACAACTTCGTTTGGATAAACTGTCAAGTGTGCTTCAAGCGATTTACCGATTACTTTTGCATTACGCGCTTCTTCCAAGGCTTTTTGAGCTTGTCCGCGGAAGTCCATGAAGGCTGCCCAAGTATCCAAGATTTCTTCTTGGTTGGCAAAAGTTTCAGCTTCTGGTAATTCAGACAATTGAACGAAGTCTTCAGCTTCAAACTCAAGATATGACCAGATTTCTTCTGCAGTGTGAGGAAGGATTGGTGTCAAGAGTTTGGTGATTTTGACAAGAACGTCATAGAAGACTGTCTGCATTTGACGGCGTTCGAGTGATTTGGCACCTTCGATGTAAACAACGTCTTTAGCGAAGTCAAGGTAGAAGGCTGACAAATCAACGTTGATGAAGTTCACCAAGGCCTTGTAGATTGTCAAGAATTCAAAGTTTTCATAAGCATCACGAATCGTTTTCACAAGCTGGTTAAAGCGAATGGTCATGTACTTGTCAACAGAACGAAGCTCATCGTAAGACACTGCGTCTTGAGCTGGGTTAAAGTCAGATGTATTGGCAATCAAGAAACGAAGTGTGTTACGGATCTTACGGTAAGTTTCAGAGACTTGGCTCAAGATATCCATAGAGATACGCACGTCGTTGCTTGAGTCCACACTTGTTACCCAGAGACGCAAGATTTCCGCACCAAATTGTTTTTCAACATCGCTTGGAGCAATGGTATTTCCAAGAGATTTAGACATCTTCTCACCTTTACCATCAAGGGCAAATCCTTGTGACAAGATTTGTTTGTATGGCGCTACGCCATGGTTAGCAACAGATGTGATAAGTGATGAGTTGAACCAACCACGGTACTGGTCAGAACCTTCAAGGTATAGATCTGCTGGGTATTTAAGTTCTGGACGGTTGACCACCACTCCATTCCATGATGAACCTGAGTCAAACCATACGTCCATGATATCTGTTTCTTTCTTGAACTCGCCATTTGGTGAACCTGGATGAGTAAATCCTTCTGGCAAGAGGTCCTTAGCATCACGTTCCCACCAGATGATAGAACCGTGTTCCTCAAAGAGTTGAGCTACATGTTCAATCGTTTTAGCTGTCATGATTGGCGTTCCGTCTTCAGCATAGAAGATTGGAAGCGGAACACCCCAAGCACGTTGACGAGAGATAACCCAGTCGCCACGGTCACGAATCATATTGTAAAGACGAACTTTACCCCATTCTGAGTGGAACTTCACTTTTTCAATTTCATCCAAGATTTCTTGGCGGAATTTAGATACAGAGGCAAACCACTGTGGTACTGCACGCCAGATGATCGGTTTTTTCGTACGCCAGTCAAATGGATATGAGTGAGAAATTTCTTCCTGAGCAAGGAGTAAATCACCCAGTTTTTCGATAACAGTCGGCACAACCTTGTCATAGAACTGACCCGCAAATTCAGGACCAGCATTTTCCATCATAATACCGCGTTCGTTAACTGTTACAGCAACTTCCAAGCCGTTGGCAACACCGACATTGTAGTCGTCCTCACCAAAACCAGGGGCTGTATGGACAATACCAGTACCAGAGTCAGTCGTAACGTGGTCACCAAGGATCACCAACTCATCTACAGCTGTATCCCATGGGTGGACTGTCACAATGTGGTTCAATTCTTGACCACGATAGGTCGCCAAGACTTGAACATCCGCCCAACCAAATTTCTCAGACAAGCTATTCAACAATTCTGAAGCAACTACAAACTTACGAGATTCACCAGCTGGTTGTACCAATACATAATCAATATCTGCTCCAACTGTCAAACCACGAGATGCTGTGATAGTAAATGGTGTAGTGGTCCATACGACAATATAAGTATCCGTATCTAGAACACCTTTTCCGTCTTTGACGCGGTTAGCATAGTAAAGGGAAGTTGAAAGCAAGTCATGGTACTCAATTTCCGCTTCAGCAAGGGCTGACTCAGAAGACCATGACCAGTAGACAGGCTTGGCACCGCGGTAGATATAGCCCTTCTTAGCCATTTCACCAAAGACACGGATCTGAGCCGCTTCATAGTCTGGAGTCAAGGTCACATAAGGATTTTCCCAGTCACCAGAAACACCCAAACGTTTAAAGTCTTCACGTTGTTTATCTACTTGAGAAAGAGCGTAATCGCGGCAAAGTTTCAAGTACTCAACCAAGTCCATTTCTTTGCGTTTAACGCCCTGTTTTGCCAATACTTGCTCGATTGGCAGACCATGTGTATCCCAACCTGGGATGTAAGGTGCATAGAATCCTGACATAGACTTAGAACGAACAATGATATCTTTGGAAATCTTGTTCATGGCATGTCCTACGTGGATGTTCCCGTTAGCGTATGGAGGGCCATCATGAAGCGTGAAATGCGGTTTTCCTTGGTTCAATTCTTGACGACGTTGGTAAAGTTTTGCTTCTTCCCATTCTTTTTGCCAAACTGGTTCTTTGGTTGGAAGACCAGCACGCATTGGAAAATCTGTTTTCCCTAGATTGAGGGTTTCTTTAAGTTTCATTGTTACTCCTTTAATTTAAATTGACAAAATAAAAACCACGATTCGCAAAAAGGACGAAAATCGTGGTACCACCTTTGTTCGAAAAAAGACCGTGTCTCTTTTCCTCTTTTCCCGTAACGTGGGGAACGTCCAGTCTTACTATTTTCGGACTAGATTTATTGAGAGGATAATCTAACCACTAGGGATTGCAGGACTCTCACCATCTCCCGCTCGCTGAAAATATAGTTGGTTAGATCTTGTTCTCACATTTTTTTATAGGATAAGAACAGATTCTTTATTTGCATCGTCCTCAGTTGCCGCAGTAGCTTCTACTTCAACTGACTCTTCATGCTGGTCACTTTCTTCTGTCTGTTGATTTTGTTGAGCTTCAAACTCAGCTAATTCTTTGTTGCCAGCCTCGATACGAGCTTGCAATTCAGCAACTTCTTCTGGTGTGAATTGGCGAGTCATATCAATTGGTTCTTCCTCTGGTTGTAAAGATACAGTTTCACCAAGAACTTCACCCACCACCTCTTTAAAGGCTTCATCACTTGTCTGAAGGTAAGTAGCTGTTGGGCGAAGAATGTCTTCCCAATCAGATGACTCGACAATAGCCAATTGACTTTCAATCGTAGACTTGAGGCGTTGATGGAATACACGGCTCTTGTTCTTCAACTCTTCTGTCTCAACAGCCACTCTCTTCGCATTATCTGTAGCCTGACGGAGAATTTCATTTGCCTTGTATTTCGCTTCTTCAAGCAAACGCTGAGCATCTTGTTCAGCTTGTTGAATAATATTGTTTGAACGTTCTTGAGCAGCTTGTTTGACACGCTCAGCTGTATCTTGAGCAATCAAAACTGACTGACTCAAGGAATCCTTCATCTCATCAAAGTAAGACAAACGTTCTTCCAAACTTTTGATGTGTGTCTCTTTATCGTGATTACTACGAACCAAGTCTTCATAATCACGAACAACGATATCCAGAAATTCATCTACTTCTTCTGGGTCAAAACCTCTAAATCTTGTGCCAAAGGTTTTATCTTTAATTTCTAACGATGTAATTGGCATACTTTTCCTCACTTACTTAATAAAAAATAGAATCATTAATTGCTTCTGGTTCTTGCTCGCTTGTTACTGTTCTCTTAGGAATATCATTCGTATAATAGGAAAGACGTTCTTCTAGTTTTTTGATATAGAGTTCAGTTTCATCTTTGTATCGAATCATCTCCTCTAATTCAAAGTAAATCTTATCAAGAAAGAGGTCAACTTCTTCCTGATTGTAGCCTCTGAATGTTCTTGAGAAAGCTTTATCACTTATTTCTTGTGGTGTAATCGACATATTTCTTCTCACTTGCTTAAAAGTAGCCGGACTGTTAGTTTTTTCTTATCCTTTTTGGTCTGACCATTGTCTTTGACAACTTTCAAACGACCAAACTTTCTCACACTGATCAAATCTCCAACTGCAACCTGGTAATCAGATTTTTCAATCACATGATAATTTACCTGGACAGATTTTTTCTCAATCAGTTGGCTAGTTTGATTTCTAGATAATTTCAAGGCACTTGATAAGAGGGCATCCAATCGAAAACTCGAAACTAAAATTTCTCGTTCTCTATAATCAATTTTAGACAAAATCCTATCGGTAAAAGGACGTTCCTCCAGCGATACAGGAAGTCTGCCAATCTTTCTTATTCCATCCTGAAAAAGAGGAATGAAATCACGATTGACAAAAATCTGTGCTCTCTTTTCATCTACCAAGATATCACCAAATAATTTCCGGTCAATCCCTAGTTGGTTGATGATTGTTCCCAATATTTTTCCATGACTCAGTTGCTCAAACTTACTCGGATAGCAAATTTCCAACAAGGCCATTTCAAAGTCTGATATCTCCGGTTCAAAGTAATCTGGATAGAGAAGAACTCGAACCGACTCTGTCGGAAGAAAATCACCACTACTTTGGCAACCCAGTCCATATGTCCCAGCTAGCACCCTCAAGATCTGTTCCTGATGGGGATTGATAAAAGGAGTAAGTACCGGCGCATAGGTATCTTCTACCCGCTTGATCCACTCTAACCCCTTATCAATAAAGGGAATATCATCTTGGGAAAAATGCTGATAAATGGCTCGATTTACTGTCATAGTAATAGGACTAGTCGTGTTAAGAGATTTCCAACAAACTGAATCAAAATCAGCGCTGCCCAAACCGTAAAATCAAGACCAGCAAATTGTAGATTGAGCTTACGAAGTGGCTCAATAACTGGGCGAGCAAGTCTGATAACTAAGCGACCTAGTTGGCTTTCATAGGCATTTGGAAACCATGAAAGAAGAGCAAATGCAACGAGAATGATGGAATAAATGCTAACCGCATTTTGGATTAAACGGATTAAGAAAATCATTATCTTGCTCTATTTCGTTTAATATCAAAACCAAACTCAGCGCTTTGTGATTCATCTGGAAGTTTGATATCTTCAATATTCACGACAACGTTGACAGGCGTCAATAGATACATCGTACTCGCAACTTTTTTCATATTCCCAGCTAAGACATGGCGGGCTCCGTCCAAGTAATCAAGGCAACGACGGGCTTGTACCTCTGTCATGTATTGGAAGTCAATCAAAATACTTTCATTGCCAGCCAACAAATCTACAATTTCAGTTGCATCTTCATATTTTCTTGGATAGCGAACGTCGATTGTCACTTTCTCATCTGAACGATGGCTTTGCATTGCCAATTCTTGCTGACGCGCATGAAGACGAGTAATATTTGCATCTTTTGCTGATCCTGACTGAGCAGGTGCTGGTAATTCTTTAGAAGATGAGATGGCTGGGCTAACTGTTTCCTCTTGTTGAGTCTGGTAGTTAGTCGTTTCTTCTCCGTCTTCTGTAAAATAATCTATAAATTTATCGAATCTATCTTTTAAAGACATAGCTCTCTCCTATTTAAAAAATGCTGTACCGATTCGAACAAAGGTTGAGCCGAACTGAATCGCTTCTTTAAAATCACGACTCATTCCCATGCTTAGCTCTGTCATCGGCATATTAGGGATTTGTTTTTCTCTAATTTCTGCTTGCAGAGCCTGCGTATCCTTGAAAATTTCTTTCAATTCATCACTGTCTGCCTCAAAAGGAGCCATGGTCATTAAACCAACATACTCAATCTGATCTAACTTAGCCAATTCTGGCAAAAGTTCTAGCAATTCTTCTTTTGAAAACCCATGCTTGCTTTCTTCCCCAGAAATATTGACCTGCAAGAAACACTTGATAACATGATCTGTTCTCTTTTGAATTTCCTGGGCTAACTTAAGGGAATCTAAAGCATGAAAGTAATCCACATATGGGATTACTTCTTTCACTTTCCGTCTCTGTAGTGTTCCTATTAAATGCCAAGTAACTGGGTAATCTTTCAAGGCCTGATATTTTTCTAAAAATTTATCAACTCGATTTTCACCTATATGACGGACACCAAGCGGAAGCAAGGCTTCCGCTGTTTGTACATCTACATACTTTGTCACTGCGATTACTGAAACAGCATCTAGAGCACGGTTGGCTTCTTGACTAGCATCAGCTATTTGCTGAAAAACTAATTCAGTATTTTTTTTCAAATTCATTGATTAACGATTTTTGAAGAATGGAGGTGTATCCAATTCATCTTCATCTTGTGAAACTGGTGTTTCGAAGCGTTCTACCGGTGAAACAACTGGATCTGTTTGGCGAACAATTGACTCACGACGCAAGTCCCAGTCTCCAAAAGCAGACGCTTGGTTTGTTTCAAAGCGACGTGGGCTTGATTTAGGCAATTCTGCTGTCTCTTCCAAGTCGAATTGACGGTCAAATGTGTGTGCTTGAGGAGCTTTAGTTGATGGACGTCCAACTGGTTGGTTGTTACGAGCTCCAACTACTTTTTCCACTCGCTCTTGACGAACACCTGTCGCTACAACTGTAACACGGATTTCATCTTTCATGCTTTCGTCAATTGAAGTTCCAAGCCAGATGTTTACACCTTGGCCAGCTGCTTGGTTGACAATTTCTGAAGCTTCTTCTGCTTCAATCAAGGTCAAGTCAAGACCACCAGTAACGTTGACGATGACATCCTCTGCACCATCGATAGTTGTTTCAAGAAGTGGAGAGTAAATTGCTTTACGAGCCGCTTCAACAACGCGTTCTTCACCACTACCGATACCGATACCCATAAGAGCATTTCCTTTGTTTGCCATTACAGTTTTCACGTCAGCAAAGTCAAGGTTAATCAATCCTGGGTTCGTGATCAAGTCAGTGATCCCTTGAACACCTTGGCGAAGAACGTTATCTGCTTCGCTAAGAGCTTCAAGAAGTGGCGTTTTCTTATCAACAATTTCAAGCAAGTTGTTATTAGAGATAATCAACAAAGTATCAACATGCTCGCGAAGTTCGTTGATTCCTTCTACAGCGTACTGACCACGTTTGCTTCCTTCAAATCCGAAAGGACGTGTCACAACACCAACTGTAAGAGCACCAAGATCTTTAGCGATACGTGCAATAACAGGGGCTGCACCTGTACCAGATCCACCACCCATACCTGCAGTGATAAAGACCATGTCCGCTCCAGTGATAGCTTCCGTCAAAGCTTCTTCACTTTCTTCTGCAGCTTTACGTCCAACTTCTGGACGTCCTCCAGCACCCAAACCACGAGTCAATTTTGGACCAAGTTGGATAACGGTTTCTGCTTTCGTACTGCTAAGGGCTTGTACATCAGTGTTGGCTGCGATAAATTCTACACCAGCAACACCTTCGTCAACCATGCGGTTGATGGCGTTACCACCACCACCACCGACACCAATTACCTTAATAACTGCGCCTTGAGCTGCTGCTGTATCAAATGAAAATGTCATAATTTCTTATCCTCTTTTATTCATCAAACATGCTTCCGATCAAACCACGGAAACGTTCTGTTAGCTTCGGTTTACTTTGAGAACTTGCTTGGAATTCTTCCTTCGGAGCAACTGGAGCTTCCTGTACAGTTTCAGCTGGAGCTGCTTGTGCTGGACTTGGTTGCGCTACTGGATTCAAACGTTGATTTGGAATGCCAAAATTGATTGGTTTTTGACGAAGGAATTCATCTCCTTTAACTGCTTTTTGTGCAAGAAGATTGACTTCAGTCAATTTACCAGCAAACTCAGACAAGCTAATCACGTGCGCAAATGCAGGGTTGCGAATTCCAACTTGATTTGGTACATAGAGTTTTACGCGAACACCAAATACTTCTTGGGCTAATTCAACAATTCCTGGCAAAATTGCATTTCCACCGATAAGGACGATACCTCCTGGCAAATCTAACAAGTGTCTTCTTTCCAACTCTTGTTTGATTTGGTCGAAGATATGTTTGATGCGTGCTGAGATAATTTCTGCCAAGTAGCTTTCGGTTACTTCAACAGGTTCTACTTCACCAATTACTTCAACTTGGAAAGTTTCGTTACTTGCAAGTGGAACGTAAGCTTCACCATAGTTCAGTTTCAAACTTTCTGCAATTTTTTGAGAAGTTTTCAAGACTTTAGAAATGTCTTTAGTAACGTAATCTCCACCTTCTTGGTAGATGTTAGTGAACTGCAATTCTTGGTTACGGATAGTCGCTACAGTAGTCTGACCTCCACCCATGTCAATGACAGTCGCACCAAATTCACGTTCGCCTTCATTGAGAACGGAGTTCACGATTGCCAAAGGTGAAATAATCACATTATCAACATGAATACCTACACGCTCAACTGTCTTACGAAGATTGTGTAGAATTGTACGAGGACCTGTGTAAAGCAGACCACGCATTTCCAAGCGGACACCCATCATACCACGAGGGTCACGAATTCCTTGGAAACCATCCACGATGAATTCTTCTGGAATAAAGGTAATCACTTCACGGTCAGGAGTCATGCTCTTTGTCAAAGCTGATTTGACAACATTTTCAACATCTTGATCTGTGATTTCTTTGGTATCTGAAGTTACAGGAATCATTCCTTGTGTTGGTTCAACCTGCAAGAGGTTTGCTGGAAGGCCAACGTTAACAGACTTAATAGAAATACCCGCTTTCTCTTCTGCCTGTGTGATTGCAGATTTGATTGCTGAAGCAGCTGCTTCAATATCAACAATAATTCCGTCTTTTACACCTTTACTTTTGGCATTACTTACACCAATTACATTTACTTCGCCATCTCTATGCTCAGCTACTAGCACTTTAATCGAGCTAGTTCCGATATCTAAGCCTGTAAAAAAACCATCTCTAGTCATTACATCGCATCCTCTCTGTCTTCCAAGTTTCTCACTTCTATTTAATAACTATGTTTGGGCATAGCTATTCAAAGAATATTATAACACAAAAAATCCAATCGTGCTTAGTTTTTGATAAAATTCCTAGTCATTTTTCACTATTTTATTCCTATTTTTTTATCTTAACAGCCTTACTTTAAAAAAGTATCGTTTTTTACAAAAAAAGAAAGCTTAAATTTAAGCTTTCTTCACAAGTATTTTTTCTGCTTTCTGCTCTAAAAAAACTTCTAATACTTTCTTAGTCAAACTAATAGCTGTAGCTAATACCAGCGACACAATCAGATAATTGGCCACTAAGCCATGATCACCAACCAATGGTGGCTTTGTCAAGAATCCATAATCTCCTCCAGTCACTAAATTAACCACAAAAATCAGAGCATTAAGTGAGAAGGTTAATAAAACAATCCTCTTAACATCCAATAATCGAGGGTCATAGTGTCTAAATAAATAAACCAAAGAATTTCCTAGAAGAGCTAGGTGACCAAAAATAAAAGACAGGATGGCTATGTGGGGAAAAGGATAGGCATCGGGTACTGGATACACAAAAGCCGCAAGCGTTCCAAAGATTCCAAGTAGAGAAAAATATTGCTTGTACATTGACTTACCAGGAAGTAATAGCACTACAAACATCGCCATACGACAATGATAAAATGGTAAACTTTCTGACAGCGGCATGTGATTTCCCCAGTACCAACTATAGAGAAGAATCAACTGGACAGCTTGTAAAATTTGGAAAAAACGTTGATAGACTTTTTTATCGTAATAGCGATAAGAAGTGTAGAAGGTCAACGCTAATAACGAAAATAAACTTACATACCAGACAAGGTCAAATTGAGGTGGTTCTGTCGCTTGCGTTGTAAAGAAAATATCCCATAAATTCATTTAATATTCCTCATCATATTTCAAAATCTTCTCACATATTATACCATGCCAATAGAAAAAAATGAATTCAGAAATACGATAATAATCTTCTCAGTCAAGATATTGGTCTCTTTGTCCTTTATAAACTTGCCAAAGAATCTCCATTTGCTCCTTGGTGATGCGTTTTTCAGATAAGACTGGCAATTGGTCAATGGCGAAAAATTGAAGTTCAGCAATTTCTTGATTTTCTTGAAATTGTCCGTCAAGAAGTTGACATTCAAAGACAAACTTTGCATATTGTTTGCTCTGTAGTTGGAAACGATTGGTATCAAAAACTGCAAGTAATCTTTCAGCTTTTGCTGTAAAACCGGTTTCTTCTTCAATTTCTTTAAGAATATTTTCGGTTGGAGAATAGCCAACTTCACCAAAACCACCTGGCAAAGCCCAACTATCCTCCCCTTTTCCTCTAACTAAACAGACTTTTTCATCCTCAACAATCCAAGCACGGACGTCTATCAGAGGAGTTGCATAAGCGGAAGTCGGTTTCATGACTTCTGCCACTTCTTCTGCATCGAGGTCTGAACCCTGATTCAACATTTCAGATAACAGGCTTCGCAAGTCCTCGTAACGCTCACGGTCGAAAGGATCTTTTGTAAAGGTTAATCCAGTATCCGTAATGGCTAGCATTCTTTGCAGATACTTGGCAAAATCACTTGCATTCATTTTCTAAACTTTCTACCAACTTGGCTAGATTCATGGAGTTAGAGCCTTTGAGCAAAATTTGGTCATTGGCACCGAGGCTTTCCTTAACCTGCTTGACTAGGTCTTCAAATTGGTCCTCGTCAGCTGTTTTCTTGAAGTAGAAAACGTGGCCGATTGGAAACATTTGACTGGCAAGTTGAGCCAATTCTGCAATATCTTCTCCATAGAAAATCACGGTATCCAGCACATCTGGTGAGAGGCTCAAAATCATCTGGTTATGGAGCTGAACAGACTGGTCACCAAGTTCCTTCATGTCTGCTAAGACAGCGATTTTCTTGCCCCCTTCATTAGCTGGAATGGCAGAGAATGTCTCCAAAATCAACTTCATAGCAGTTGGATTGGCATTGTATACGTCAGACAGAATATCTGCTCCATTGGCTGCCTTCTTCCACTCAGTACGGTTACGCGTCAATTCCAGATTTTGGAAGGCCTGATGAATTTGCTCCTCTGACACTCCTTCTTGTAGAGCCACATAAGCAGCAATCATAGCATTGGTGGCATTGTACTTACCTGTCACTGGCAAATCGAGGGCTTGTTCCAAAAAATTAGCCTTAAAGGTCAGACTATCCTTGCGCTCAATCAAGTCTGTGACTTCTAACTCAGCTCCTTGCCCAAAACGGATCACTTTTTTATCTGTAGGCAAGTAGTCCTCTACAATCGGGTCAGCTGGTGCCAAAAGCAAAGAACCTGGTGCCATACCATCAGCAATTTGCATTTTCCCTTTAGCAATCTCCGAACGGTCTTTGAAAAAGGCCAAATGAGCCTCTCCAACCAAGGTCACAATGGCTGTCTTAGGATGAGCCAATTCAGACAAAAGATGGATATCTCCTAGGTGATCCTGTCCCATTTCCAAGACCAACTTTTCAGTATCATCTGGCATATGAAGAACTGTGTAAGGAAGACCAATTTCGTTATTGTAATTGCCCTGAGTTTTGTAGGTCTTGTAGGTTGTTGACAATAAATGTGCCAACATATCCTTGGTCGTCGTTTTTCCATTTGAACCCGTAACGGCAAAGACATCAACTGCCGTTTTTTCAAGATAGTAGGCTGCGAGGGTTTGAAAGGCAGTCAAAACGTCGTCTACTAGAATGTAAGGATGATTTGCAACCTCTTTCTCAGACAAGGTTACTGCTGCACCATTTTCAAAAGCTGTTTCGATAAAGTCATGACCATCACGCGCACCTTTGAGTGGCACAAACAAATCACCTGTCCCAATCAAACGACTGTCAAACTCAGCTTTTTCTAACTGAACGTCCGCAAAAAGACTAACATCATTTTTAGCTCCAACAGCTTGGGCAACTTCATGGATTGTTAATTTCATTTCTACTCCTTTAAAAAGGGTTGAAGTCCGAGAACTCGACTCACCTTGCAGTGATAGTTCTGGCTTCTACCCTCTCTTTCATTTTTATAGCAAATGCGCTTCGCGCTTGTCAAAACTTTGCTTAGCAAGGTCAACCAAATGCTCGATTAGTTCTGGGTAGCTGATTCCCATATTGTCCCAAAGCAGTGGATACATAGACCACTGGGTAAAACCTGGCATGGTATTAAGCTCGTTTAGGAAAATCTCGCCCTTATCTGTATAGAAGAAATCACAACGAGACAGACCGAGGCCACCAATCGCACGGAAGGCTGTTTCTGCATTATGACGCATGACAGCTACCGCATCATCACTAATCTTGGCTGGGATGTCCATGGTAATCTTGTTGTCAATATACTTGGCATCATAGTCATAAAAGGCAACATCCTTGACCACTTCACCTGGCAAAGTGCTCTTCACATCGTAGTTGCCCAAGAGACCAACCTCGATTTCACGGGCATTCACCCCTTGCTCTACCAAGACACGGCTGTCATATTGGAAGGCAAGTTCCAAAGCTTGGCGGAGTTCTTCTTGATTTTCAGACTTAGAAATACCGACACTTGAACCCATGTTTGACGGCTTCGTGAAGACTGGATAAGTCAATTTTGCTTCAACTTCAGCGATTTTAGCAGTCACATCATCACCTTCGACGATGGCCACATAAGGAACTTGGGCAATCCCTGCAGATTCTAAGACACGCTTGGTCGTGATTTTATCCATGGCAAGACTGGATGACAAGATATTGCAGCCGACATAAGGCATTTTCAAAACTTCAAGAAATCCTTGAATAGAGCCATCTTCTCCCATCGGACCATGAAGAACTGGAAAGACCACTGCACCTTCTTCATAGATGGCACTTGGCGCGATTTTCTTGTCCCAGTCAATAGTCGCATTGGTCATGAGACGGTCTTCTTGACCTGGAGTCTGGCTAAATTCCTGTGTTTTGATAAAGTCACCTGACTGGCTGATGAAGAAAGTCTTGACTGTGAAACGGTCGTAGTTGACCGCACGCATGACACTTTCAGCTGACAATACAGACACTTCACGTTCTGCACTGCGTCCACCGTATAAAAGAATAATCGTTTGTTTCATATTATTTGTTCCAATTCTAATAGAATACTCGTTCTTTAGTATATCATATTTGCTTCTTTTTTGAAACTTGAATCTAAAAAAGCCCTCATTTGAGAGCTGAAATTTTACCGATCCACAACTTGAACTTCAAAGTAAGCTGGCTTGTCGTCTACATTGGTGATGGTGATAGTATAGGGAGTTTCTTTCGTCACACCAAAAGAAAACAGGCCAAAGCTATCGAATAAAATAAAATATTCTTAAAAACTCTGTCATGGCAACCTGCCTTTATAAAACTATTACCTCGTCGTTTCGTTTGTCATTCTTTCTTCCAGACATCCTTAACACTCACTTCTCCCCAATTATCTGGGCTAAAGCGACTGGCATATATGGAAGTCCAGTCTGCCAAGACTTTGTGACGGAGTATTTCATCTGCTTCTTTGCGAATCTCATCGACAGTCTTTCCATGCTCCGTTAGAAAGGCTTCTACTTGAGACTGCTGAAAATATCCTGTACTCTCATCATCATAGTACCACATAAATCGTTCTAATTGCTGATTGTTTACATCGTACAGGTAATCTACATTTATGGTTGTCTCTGTATCTGGCAGTCTCAAACGCATCTCCTGGTTAACTTCTGTCATACCCTGAAAATTAAAATAAAAATAATAACCTAGAGAATGAATAGTATTTGGTAAGTCTACACTTTTATAATCAATAGCATGTTTATATAAATCTTGAGAACCATTATCGATAATTTTTAACCCTTTTAACTTATAAAATGCTCGTCCTTTCCAGAGAAATGTATAATTGTGATAATCACTTTCTTCGTAGTAGATTTCATCAAAAATATTGTGAACTCTCTGATATTTATAGTACTGAAAACCAGAGAAAGATATTAATAGAACTATTAGCAACGAAAAAATTGCAAATTTTCTCTTCTTCATCTAATTACCTCATCTTTTTCAACTCTTGATTCCCTGTTTCAATATTTCGAATGAAATTATAAGTACTTGGGTAATTTTTTTGTATCTCATCTACGGTATCTTTTTCTAGTAAAATCCCTCAACACACCCCGTTGTTCATACAGCATTGCGGTGAACAAGAAGCTTCTTTCTCTGGTAAACTATCCATACAAGGTTTGATACATCTTTTCCATGAAAGCCTCAAGCTCTTTTTGAACAATGTTCAATAGGCGCTCTTCTTCGGATTGAGAGATGTTCACTCTCTCATTTATATTTTTTTCATTTATTTGAAAATAGGCGCTAGAAACTAAATCAAAGTTCTTATCCAATTCATAGAGTACGCTAGTTATTTTACCATCTATCTCTATTCTAAAATAAACAGTAACCCCATTCCGTCCCGGATTTGAGATATCCAAATCGATGTCTCCTTTTATCTCTATGGAGTCAATTCCTCCATCCAAGCGAATAGCTCCATCGGGAGGAACGACATAGCCCGCTTTACGGATGTCAGGTGCATATTTTTCTGATGCCATTAAACGTTGTAAGACGACTATATTGTCCCTCTCTTCAAAGGAGGTTTTTAATTGCAAATATTCTTGGTGATTTTGATACTGAAAATAAAGATTCAAGCCAGTAACTAAAACAATTACAGAACCTATCACGATTAGTATTTTTTTAAGTCCCGACATTTTTTTCACCCCCTCTGTCTAAATAATCATAGAAGTCTTGTTCATACAGCATTGCGGTGAGCAAGAAGTTACTTTCTCTAACAATCTAACCATACAAAGTTTGATACATCTTTTTCATGAAGTCATCAATCTCGCTTTGAACACTTCTCAACAAGTAATCTTCTTCGGCTTGTGAGATAGAAACAATCTCTCTTTTCCCGTTACCATTTTGCTGAGAATAGCTAGAATCAATTAAATTCAGATTTTTATCTAAAATAAAAGCTACATGCGTTTGTTTTTCATTAACCTGTGTGATGAAAAATAACTGAAAATCCTTAGCATCCTTTTTGGGAGGGCTAATTTTCAAATGTAACTCTCCTTCTATTTCTAATGGATAAATAACTCCATCCAATCGAATAGCTCCGTCAGAAGGAATAGTATATCCTGCCTTACGGATGTCAGACGCATATTTTTCTGATGATGTCAAACGATGAAGAACTTCAATTCTTTCATTTTTCTCAAAGGATTCTTTTAAAACACTAGATTGTTGGAAATGATTGTAAGTAAAATATAAAGGAATCGCTAATAGGAACAAGGACAATACAATCAACCACTTAAACTGTTTTACTTTATCTGACATTAGTTTCTTCCCCTCTTTCTAAATAATCAAAGAAAGCTTCTTGATTTTTCCTTATTTCTTCATTTGACTGACCCTGAGTTATATACATACTACCTATCGTGTTACCATCTGTTACAATGTAACGAACAATATCTTTGCCAATTTTAGTATTTCCTTTCCCAAGATTTTTATAAAATTCTTCAACTCGATTAATAGTATTAGACTCAACTTTCTGATTATAGTCTGCTTGTGATTTAAAAATATCTTTTTGATTAACGTTTTTCATTAAATCATAACTATTAATTGGATCTATGTCAGAATTAAAGTCGGTATCTCCATAACGACCTGAATCCACATCACCCTTGAAAGAAATTTCATACCTTTCCATGGGATAAGGCAGTGAGGCTGTGCTACCTGGGATATTAATTCTAGCAGTATTTCCCACCTCACTCATAGCATGAGCAATTGAATAAGAATTCAAACTCCAGCTTTGTTCAGTAAATGCCGCAAGCTGAATTGCTTCATGGGCATAATCTTTATGACTAGTTGAGTCATTGTGCTGTTCAGGAAGTTTAATTGCCAAAAGTTTAATTTCAGTAGGAGAAAGACCATATTCTTTACTAAGCTCATCTCTTTCTTCTAACTCAACTACTCCAGCAATAGCTTTATATCTAAGCGCTAAAAAATTATCTGGCACAAAGGAAGCAACTAGTCTATTGTACTCATAGATAACTTTTTCATTAGTCCATCCTTCTTGTTTTGCCTTCTTCAAAATTCCCTGCTGAAGCTTATAAAGTACATTTGCCGTAGATTCATCTAGATTGTAAGATGAGATTAAATCTTCCACAATTTTTTTCTTATCTTTTTCAGCCTGAGTAACTGAGATATCCTTATCAAGCTTATGTGACTCAATCTTCACATCCTTCATCTTTTGCACCCAGCTCATGTCCAGACCGTCCGCATAGTAGTTACCATCGCTATCGACAATGACTTTACTTAGTTGCGTAGCTCCTTGAATCGCTAAGCTAAGGACTTCTAGACTATCGCTGAAATACTGGGAAACCTCTGAGACAAAAAAATCTAGTTTTTCAATCTTGTCATCCAAATCCTGAATACCCGACTCGATTTGAGTCTTGGTATTGTAGAGGATGGTCTTCTCAGAGAAGGCTTTCCCCCAATTGAGACTAAAGAGGTCTTTGATTTGATTTAGCCAGTTCTCCCTCGCTTGAATCTGAGCTTCTACGATAGCTAACTGCTCTTCCCTCAGCTTTTTCAGTTCCTTGAGCTGGTCCATGTCCAAATCTCCATATCCAGAGACCTGAGCATCTGCATTTTTGTAGGAAGTCAACTCTAGTTGGATATCATCTATCGCTGCTTGTAACTTCTTGATGCTGGGGATGATAATCTCTGCAAAGAGACCCTTACCAGCTGTGTAGGCTGCTCCTGTCAGCTCTCCTGAGTCTAAAGAGGAAATCAGGTGATCACAGCCACTAGATAAGCGGTCCGTGACTTCATTTGCGACTTGGAGGTTGTTAGTCATGGCTTGAATCAATTCTTGGGATTCTTGTGCGCTGTATTTTACTCCCATGGTAGCCGATTCCTTTCTGATATCAGTTCTTCTCTAGCTTCATCGAAAGACCGACGAGCCTTCTTCGTTTGTTTTCCCAATTCATCCAGTTCCTCATCTACATAAGAGTTGATCTGTCGTTGAATGGTTCTATTATCACTTTCGATTTGCTCTATCACCTGACGAGAACTGGGCGAGAGAGCCAATAGAGTCGCCATACGAAGGTGGATGCTCTGGATTTCTGAGTGAAAGTGAATTACCTGCTGTTCATATTGTCTTTTTAGAGTCTGAAGACTTTCTTCTTTATCGTCAATCTTGACAATTTCTCTCCAAAGTTTGTAGCGTTTTTCTTCGTTCTTATCTGCCATTTTTAATGTTCCCATCTCTTAGACAGCTCTACGTCGTGTTTTTCAATCTTATGAGCAATTTCTGGAAACTTATTTGCTTGTGTCAAAACAGCCGAGCTGAAATCACTGACTGCCTGAAGCATTTGGTTGCAGGCCTGACGTCCCGCTTCCATCCCAGCGATTTCAGAAGTATATGAAAATTCTACTTGCTGATTTTGCTTCTTGCTCGTGTCATACCCGACCAATTCATTAATAGCTGCCTCTGCTGCTATCGTGCTAGATTTTATCTTTCCACCCATACTTCAAACTCCCCTTATTCATTGTATATTGACCATATCATAACACAAAAATAGTACGATTTCAAAACAAACCCTAAGGGCAAATGCGCTCATCTCCTTAGAGTAAACTCTATCGCTCAGTGAATGAGTTTGACAAAGACGCCACTAGTCATTTTGGAAACCCGTTTTTTGATGCCTTATAATTTGAGTAGTCTTATTAGCAAGGCTTGTTCACCTCTCGTGAGAAACAGAAAAAGACAAGCCCTAGAAAAATTCCTAGGGCTCGTCTTATGTGTCAAAATGAGCTACGTTTTAACTGACTCCTACAACTCTGTCCGATTTTCAATGGCTCGTAAGAGTGTGACTTCGTCCGCATACTCGATATCTGCTCCCACGGCTAGTCCTCGTGCTAGGCGAGTGACCTTGATACCAGCTGGCTTGAGGAGACGAGAGAGATACATAGATGTCGCTTCTCCATCCGCTGTCGCATTGGTTGCCACGATCACTTCTGAAACCTCACTATCCATAAGACGGGTCATGAGACTCTTGAGGTTGATATCGTCTGGGCTGATACCATTCATCGGAGAAATGAGGCCGTGCAAGACGTGATAGAGTCCGTGGTATTCTTGGATGTTTTCCATAGCAGCCACATCGCGACTATCCTCTAGCACCAAGATGGTTGTCTGGTCTCGAGTCGGATCCGTACAGATAGAGCAAGGGTCATCATCGGTCAAACGACCACAGATGGAACAATAGGTTAATTCCCTCTTAGCAGACAGGAGATTTTTGGCAAATTCATTGACATCGTCATCAGACATTCCAATGGTATAGAAGGCTAGGCGGGTAGCCGTTTTGATCCCGATACCTGGTAACTTTGAATAGCTATCAATCAGCTTGGCAATAGGTGTTGGATACAGCATAAGTTCCTTTCTAATTCATTGGATGGTGTTGGTGATAAAGATTGATAATGTCGCGTGCAATAGAAGGTCCGACACCGTTTGTAAGGTTGGTGTTATGAGGAAAGACGACTGCGACCGCGATTTGAGGATTTTCGGTTGGTGCATAGGCGACTGCGTTGGTATTATTGGCTTTTTGACCGCCATTAACGTAACTTTCGGCAGTCCCCGTTTTCCCACTGATGGAAACGGCTGCGCCATTTGAAAAGGCACGACCAGTTGTTAGAGCACTCGTCCCATGCGAAACTTGATAGAAACCTTGCTGCAAGATAGCCATATCTGATTCTGAGATATTGACCTTGTTTAGTTCCTTAGTGGCTGTTTCTTGAACCAGACTACCTAAGCCACCTTGGTCATTGTTTCCATAAACCCCTTCAACGATGTGAGGAGCTAAACGTACGCCATTGTTTGCAATGGTTGCGACATACTGGGCTAACTGCATCGGTGTGTAGTTGTCAAACTGACCAAAGGAATTATTGATATAGTTCCCCAAATCAAATTCTTTTGGCGTGAATCCTGTGGATTCATCTGGGAGGTCAATCCCCGTTGAAGCTCCGAGTCCATATTCCCCGAAGGTTGACCGCAATTTGCTCATTGCAGTCTCTAACTGTCCCGTTGCGGCCACCATGTTTGGTGTGTAGGTCTGTCCCATGATCCCTAGCGCAGTCTGAACCATATAGGTATTAGAAGAGTATTCTAGAGCCTCAACTGCTGTAATCGGGAAAGAGCCATAGGACAAGGTGTACCATGAATTGATTGGGGCCGAACCTTGGAAAACAATCGGTTGGTCGGTCAATGTTTGATTACCTGACAAGACTCCGTTTTCCCAACCAGAGCTGATGGTCGCCGCCTTAACAACAGATCCTGGTACAAAGACGTTGGTTATCGTCCCAAGCGAATCTGAACTTAATTTATCGGATTCGACATCATGCTTAACACCTGACATGGCCAAAACTGCACCGGTTTTAGGATTGAGGGCTACGGCGTAGACTCCTTCAGAGTATTTGGCTCCACCGTTACCCAATTCTGAGTTGAAGTAGCTCTTGAGTAGGTCGTCCACACCATTCTGGAAAGCTAGGTCAATCGTTAACTTGATGTTATTTCCTTTACTTCCTTCTTCGACATTTTCCACACTTTCCATATTTCCGTGTTTGTCGAGGTGGATTTCCTTGACGGAGCGTTTGCCTTGAAGAACATCTTCATATTGCTTTTCAAGATAGGAAGTTCCCACTCGGTCATTAAGAGAATACCCTTTTTTGAGATAAGCATCAACTTCCTCAGCCGGAAGTCCTGACTTCTCATTTGAAACGCTACCGACGATCGTCGATAAAGAAGTGTCCAGTACTTTACGATCCCATGAGGTTGAAATGCTGATACCTGGTAATTCCTTGGACGCTGATGCAACGAGAGCAACTTGGGTATCATCTAAGGCATCCGTAGAAATGGTGCTCGTTGCAAAATTTTCAACAGCATTGAGCTGACTAAAGAGATAGATTTCCTTTTTCTGGTCATCTGTATAATTAAGTTGACTCACGTCAATGCTTTCAACCGCATTATTGTAAAGTGTCGCTTCTGATAAACGATTTCCATCTGAATCCAGGCGTTTATCGCTTGGCAAGGATTCGACTGTTTTTTTGTAAATATCCTGGTCCGCCAAGTAGTAGTCTGCAATCTGTCGATCTGTCAGAACAGGAGAGGTTACATTTACATATGTGAGGAGTTTCTTGGCTGTCTCCTTCAATTCGGCTGCTGTCATTTTATTGTTTCGTGTGAAAGAAACAACTTGCTTGACAGTATTTTCCACCAAGGGTTTCCCTGTCGCATCATAGATCTGTCCACGAGCTGAACTGGTTGTTACCCTTGTTTGGCTGGCTGAGGCCAATTTTGTTTCATAGAAATCTTTATTGAGTACCTGCATGTATAACAAACGACCAATAATGGCCATAAAGAGCAGGATGACAATCGCAAATAGTAAATTAAGCCGAATCGGAATCGAATGGCTATTAAATTTTCTCATACAACTAAGACTCTTTTCTAGAAAAATTCCCGATTTCCACCTTTATTTTACCTAAAATAATAGAGCAAATAGGTGAAGCTCAGTACATTTCATTGTACCATATTTTACGGAGAAACTCTTGGAAAAGTCGAAGCATTTTTTGACTTTTAATTGAAAATGCCTTTTTATTTGGTTATCCTATTTTCTATGATATAATGATAGTAATAGTTAGGAAAGCGTTAATTTTTTAAGACTTTGACTCATAAAAAGGAGCCTCATGAACAAGCCAGATATCGCAACCATAATCGACCTCCATTTTGAAGAATTAACCGAGCTCGAGCAAGAAATCGCTCGCTATTTTTTGCAAGCTGAAACGATCCAAGATGATCTCTCTTCTCAGCAAGTTACCCAGAAATTACATATCTCCCAAGCAGCCTTGACCCGCTTTGCCAAAAAGTGTGGTTTTACAGGCTACCGAGAGTTCGTCTTTCAATACCAGCATCAGGCTAGTAAACCGGACACTCATTCGCACAAACACAGTCCTTTGACCAAACGTGTTTTACGAAGCTACAGTATCATGAGAGAACAAACACAGGATTTGATTGACGAAGAACAACTGGAACGCGTCGCCCAATTAATCGATGACGCAGAACGAGTTTACTTCTTTGGGACGGGAAGTTCTGGTCTGATTGCCCGTGAGATGAAACTGCGCTTTATGCGTCTAGGTGTTGTCTGTGAAGCTTTGACCGATCGGGATGGCTTTGCTTGGACAACCAGTATCATGGATGAAAACTGTTTGGTACTTGGCTTTTCTCTCTCAGGCACCACCCAATCTGTCCTAGATAGTTTGCTGGACGCCAAGGACATGGGAGCCAAGACTATTCTCTTTACCAGTTCTCCTAGCAAAGACTGTCAGGCCTACACCGAAACAGTCCTAGTCGCAAGTCATAGTCAATCTTCTTACATCCAACGTATTTCTGCTCAACTTCCTATGCTCTTTTTAACAGATTTGATTTATGCCTACTTTTTAGAAATCAATCGTGAGAGCAAGGAAAAAATCTTTAATAGCTATTGGGAAAATAAAAAACTCAACGGCTATCGTAGACAAAAACGCGCTAGAAAATCCTAGTTTGGCTCAACCAAACTAGGATTGTTTTGTTTTAATACTCTTCGAAAATCTCTTCAAACAACGTCAGCTTCACCTTGCCGTAGGTATAGGTAACTGACTTCGTCAGTCTTATCTACAACCTTAAAACCATGTTTTGAGCTGACTTCATCAGTTTTATCTGCAACCTCAAAGCTGTGCTTTGAGCAACCTACGGCTAGCTTCCTACTTTGCTCTTTGATTTTCATTGAGTATAAAATGATAATAGGCACCCAACATCCCTGCTGTATTTTGGTGATGGGCAAATTCTAATCGTAAAATAAAATGAGCTATTCTTCAGAAGTACGTTCTATAATATCATAGTTTAATGCAGAGTGTAGCGATGTAGTCATTTCCATAACGTGACAATCGATGTCTTTTGTCACACGATTCATAAAAATCGATCATAGCGAGACCGTTTTTTAGTTGTCCTCTAATCTGACTTTCTAAGGTATGGCTAAATTCATATCCATATTCTGGATTGATGATGATTTTGCCTTCCGCTTCAAGCTCTTTTGAATTAAAAGGTAGTGAAAACTGTAAAAGTAATTCCTCTTCGGGTTTGTCCCATACAATGTCAGCATCATACATGTATATCCAAGGATTCATAAATCCAACCATTAACAGACCACCCTTTTTCAATACGCGAGCAGCTTCTTTATACATGTTTTCTAAATCTTCTATGTATACATTTGAAACTGGATTAAAAATAATATCAAAAGTTTCATTTTCAAATGGAAATGGTTTTGTCATATCGCCTTGAACGGTATTGATCTTTAAGCCTTCTCTTTTAGCAACCAACTCGTCTCTTTCTAATTGTGATCTGGAAAAATCCATGATGGTGACATCATACCCTTTTATAGCAAAAACTGGACCCTGCTGGCCACCACCACAAGCTAACCCTAATATCTTTTTTCCCTTGGCTTTTTCAAACCATTCTGTGGGCACTTTTTTCCCAACAGTTAAGGCAACAGAAATTGGATGCTTTCTAACTTCTTCTAATTCTTCATGTGTCAACGGCTCAGTGTAGTCATTTTTTACATTATTCCATCTATCTTGATTACATTTTATATAATTGTTCATTTGATAATCTCCTCGTAATGTTATACTATTCGATTTAAGTTGAATGAGCTGCCACTACATTTTCTCACCGCTACAACTTCAATTTTATCAATTTTCGCCCATCTCATTATATCATTTTTCAATATTTTCTCATTTACTCAAGCTAAATATCAATTAAATGGTTGATAGAATTGCCCTCGCCTTGTAGTTCATCATCTCGCCTTAACTTCTCATGTAAGATGGTTATTTTCTCCTAGTTTCTCTCGATTACCTCCTTTGGCTCAAATTTTTCAATAAAAAAGAATTAAGCAAAACATTGTCACTCAAGTAGTGATTAAGTGTTCTGCTTAATTCTATAGTTCCAAACTAGGATTGTTTTGTTTTGAAATGATAATAGGCTCCCAACATACCTGCTGTATTTTGGTGATGGGCAAATTCTAATCTTGTTTTCTCAGCTAGACTTGGTACCAAGGCCGCCTTCAAAGCTGTGCGGATCTTCGGTTTGAGGATAGCCTCTTGTCCCATGATACCGCCACCGAGAATGACCACTTCTGGATTGGCCACGTAGCAAATATTTGCCAGACCTTTCCCAAGGTAATCTACCATGCGGTCAATGCCTGTCATACAGATCTTGTTTCCTTCAGTAGCTTCCTTGAAGATGCGTCGGCCATTCCACTGATCAACTGAGTCACCATGAGCTGCTGCCACATATTCTACCAAGGCTGTCGTAGAAGCCAAGTCTTGGAAAGCCCCATCCTGCATATGCATATAACCCACCTCACAGGCAGAATTGCTATATCCATGGAAGACTTTCCCATCCATAATCAAACAACCACCGATACCTGTTCCAATGGTCAAGCAGAGTGTCACACTCGCTCCCTTTCCAGAACCAGATACTGCCTCAGCAAGACCTGCGCAGTTGACATCATTTTCAATTTCGCAAGGAATCGCAAAGCTAGTCTCGATTTCCTTCTTGAACTGGGTTCCTGCATAGTTAGGGATTTGCGGGCCAGCATAGAAAATCTCACCCTTGTCAGGATCCACCATTCCTGCAGAAGAAATGGCAACACCTGCTACTGGACCTTTTTCTAAATAGCTGGATACGATATCTTTGGTCTTTTGTAAGATATGGGGGCCACCCTTATGCGCCTCTGTTGGCATTTCATGCGATTCAACAAGTTGGCCTTCTTGGTCGATCAAACCATATTTGATGTTGGTTCCGCCAATATCAATTGCAACGTAGTGTGTCATAAATACCTCCTTATGGATTAGAGGAAGCGCTCCTTGGTTTCACGAATCAATTGCGCTGCTGCTTCTACAACTGGGCGATCTTCTTCGGTTACTGGTGTCAATGGTGAACGAACTGAACCAATGTTAAGTCCTTCATTGATTTTCAAGACTTCTTTGATGACACCGTACATATTTCCATGTGCAGCAGTGAGTTTGCCAATAATTGCATTGATAGCGTATTGCAATTCACGCGCTGTTTCCAAGTCTTTTTCAGCAATCAACTCATTGAGTTTCAAGAAGAGTTCTGGCATCGCACCATAAGTACCACCGATACCAGCTTTAGCACCCATGAGACGGCCACCTAGGAACTGTTCATCTGGACCGTTGAAGACGATATGGTCTTCGCCACCAAGGCTCACAAAGGTTTGGATATCTTGAACTGGCATAGAAGAGTTCTTCACACCGATAACACGAGGATTCTTCAACATTTCAGTATAAAGACTTGGAGTCAAAGCAACTCCCGCTAACTGAGGAATGTTGTAAATCACGTAATCTGTGTTTGGAGCTGCAGCACTGATATCGTTCCAGTATTTGGCAACTGAGTACTCAGGCAAGCGGAAGTAAATCGGTGGAATCGTTGCAATAGCATCTACTCCCAAGCTTTCTGCGTGGCGAGCAAGTTCCATACTATCTTTGGTATTGTTGCAAGCTACGTGAGCGATGATAGTCAATTTGCCCTTGGCAACTGCCATGACTTCTTCCAAAATCAACTTGCGATCTGCCACACTTTGGTAGATACATTCACCAGAAGAACCATTGACATAGAGACCTTGAACACCCTTATCAATGAAGTATTGGACCAAGTCGCGCGTACGCTCTGGACTGACTTCTCCTTGATCATCATAACATGCGTAGAAGGCTGGAATGACACCTTCGTATTTTTTCAAATCTGACATAGATTTTCTCCTAAGATTTCTTTTTTTCTGCTGAGAGCAGTTCTATTTTTACAAGTTTAGTATACACCTTGTGAAAATCGCTTTCAATATCTTGTATACACTTAGATTTTAGTTTCTACTTGTATTTTAGAAACTGTAACGATTGAAAGTAGTTTCAGAAACACCTCATCCTACTGGTATTTGGCGAAAATTTTCTCCATCAAACCTGCTTGGAGAAAGACTAGCAAACCAAAACCAAAGAGGATAAAGGCCGACCCACCCAAAAGGAGAGTGAAGGCGGATAGATAGAGAACCATCACTATGAGAAAGAGAATGGCTAACATGAGGAAGAACCAAGGAAAGTTAAAACTTGCCAAGATAAGCCCCTTTTGCAGCACTTCTTTCCAAGACAAATCATAGCGCGCAGCGATGGGATAGCTAGCCAGCATCACCAGAGTGAGGAAGATGAGAATCCCCAAACAAATAGCTTTCACAATCTGGAAAGGCAAAGCTGTCTGGCCCCAGAAAAGATAGAGGTCTAAAAGACTTAGCAAAACTATGCCCAACTCTAGCAAACCCAACTGAAGTCCCAGTTTCAGATTTTGCTTGAAAGCTCTTAGATAAGTTCTAAAGACTGGCACCCGTCTGCTTCTCTTAATCTCAAACATGGTTTCATAGAGGCTGATTTTCGCCACTCCAATCGTCACAATGGGCAAACAAGAGACGACAAAAAGAAGATTGACTGTGACGATATCCAAGACCTTCTCACTGAAACGCATGAGAAAATTATCTGTATCAAATGCTGCCTTGATAAGGCTTACTCCTTTTTGTGTCATGTTTGCTCCTCCTGATTCTTTTAATCAATCAAAATTTTAAAGAGATACTTGCGAACTTTTTCTTCCATCCCTGCGTAGCCATTTGGCTGGTGTGGTTCTCCTGGGAAGAAAATTGCAAAATTGTGATAGCCCAACAAGAGTGGGTATTTTTCATGACAATGGACAAAGCCAATGTCGCTCGCTTCTTCAAATGCTACTGCCTCGTCTTTGATACGTGAACCGTAGCTCGAATATTCGTGTCCTTCTACCAGTAAATGCAAGTCTGCATAGTTCTTATGGTGTTCAAATTGATCATTTTCAGCTTGATTGAGGACATTTTCCTGAACAACTAGAAAGACCTTGTCCCCGTCAATCTCATACTTACCGAGTTCGAAAGAATCCTTACGGTGCTGATAGAGATAGTCGATAGCCTTATCTAGATTGGGATGGATTCCCTTGTAAAAGGCGATGTTTTTCAAATCGTCAAAAATCATACTGTTTCCTTCGTTTCTGATAGTTACTATTTTTCAGTTCCGAATTATCCTTTCTCTATTTCCCTGTAATAGTGCGGATGGAAGCAAATTCCTTCGGAATTTCATTCCTAATTTTTGAGCCTTTCACTCCTTCATCGTCAGTCTCAAAAATTCCGTCTAAGATAAGCGTAAGATGCTTATCTTAGATACCACTAAAGCGGGAAATAGTTACCATAAAACGAACCTACTCTAACTAGTATCATGAAAAGAGTTCATTCTTAAGTTTATAAGTGTCTGACAAAACTTCACGAAGTAACTGCATACTCTCCATTTTGTAGACACTTATAACTCTGTATTCTCTTATACTCAACGAAAATCGAAGAACAAACTAGGAAGCTAACCGCAGGCAATACTTAAGTATGGCAAGGTGATGCTGATGTAGTTTAAACTCGATTTTCGCAGAATCTTATCCTTTAACAGCTCCCATAGTAATCCCTTGAGTGAAGGATTTTTGGAAGACAAGGAAGACGGTTACGATTGGCACGGCTGCAAGAGCTGCACCCGCCATGATCAAACCATAGTTGGTTGCCATTTCGGCCTGCATGGTCGCAACCCCGAGTGAGATGGTCAAGTTTTGACGTGAAGTCAACATAACCAACTGCATAAAGTAGTCGTTCCAAGTATTGATGAAGGTAAAGATCGCAAGGGCTGCAAATCCTGGTTTCACGATAGGGAAGGCTACGCTCCAGAAGGTACGAATCTCACCACAACCGTCGATTTTAGCTGATTCAAGCAATTCTGTAGGGATGTTTTCGCTGAACTGTTTCATGAGGAAGACCCCAAATGGCCATCCAATCAAAGGCAAGATAACTGCCCAAAGAGTATCGTGAATTCCCATGAAGTTAACGATACGTACCAATGGTACAAGGACAACTTGTTTTGGAAGCGCCATGGCAGCGATAAAGACTGCAAAGAGGATGCGTTGACCATAGAAACGTTTTTTAGCCAAGACATAACCTGCTAGAGAAGAGGTTGCGCAGACTAGGAACATGGTTACCAGTGAGATAAATACAGAGTTCCACATCCACTGCATAGCAGGGTTTTGCACCATGAGTTGTTGGAAGTTCTCCATGGTTGGCATTTTAGGGAACCACTGTGGCGGAATCATAATGGTATCAGGCTGTGATTTGAAGGCCCCTGTCAAGATCCAGTAGAATGGAAAGATGAACAGCACGGTCAACAAGAGCAAGATAATCGTTGAAATAACAGTGAAAGCTGTTAAGGGTTTCTTTTGTGTAGGTTGCATAACTGTCTCCTTTCTTTAGTATTCTACGTCGTTTCCGAGGATCTTGAATTGAGCAAAGCTGACAATGGCAATCATCACTGCCAAGAAGACACCGATGGTATTGGCATAGCCGTATTCTGTCAATTGGAAGGCTTTTTCGTAAAGGTAGTACATCAAGGTACTTGTTGAGTAGTTTGGACCACCAGAAGTCAACAACTGAATCAAGGCGAAACATTGGAATGAGTTGATGGTTGTGATGATCGCGATGTAAAGAGTTGTTGGAAGAAGGCTAGGCCATTTGATCTTCCAGAAGACTTGAAACTCAGTCGCACCGTCAACACGCGCTGCTTCAACAAGTGAGTTGTCAATATTCCCCATGGCAGCGATATAAAGAATAATCGGTTGTCCAACAGATGTTGTCAAAAGGATGATCATAATCGCTAGCAAAGCCCAGTTTTTGTCACCCAGCCAAGAAATGTTTTGGCTGATGATATGGCTTGACTTAAGGACAAAGTTTAGAATCCCTGATAGGGGGTCATAGATCCATTTCCATACAACCGTTACGGCAACACTACCTGTAACTACAGGAAGGAAGAAGACGAAACGATAGAAAGAACGGGCAATGGCATTTTGATGATAGGTTTGAGATGCTACAAAGAGCGAGAAGAGAACCACAATCGGAACAGATCCAATAACCAGGATAACGGTATTGATCAAAGACTTCACAAAGACAGGGTCTTTAAACATGCGAATGTAGTTGTCCAAGCCTACAAACTCAAATTTAGTCATGGAGTAGTTAAAGAAACTTGTAATGAATCCCATAATCATAGGAGCCAAGACAAAGATGACAAAGAAGAATAACACTGGTGCTAGGAAAGCGTAGGAAATCACTGTTTCCCGCATACGAATTTTATTGACTTTCACAGTCGGCACCTCTCTTTCAAATAGAATAGTTTTTGATTTTCTTGAACTGTTTTAAAACCAAAATGAAATTTTTTAAGATTCGCTTATGTAAGAACTTCATTTTAATTTCGTGACAGTTCCTACCATTTCAAACAAAAGTCCCCCTTTTCTTACACCATAGTGCACAGGGAAAAGGGGGGAATCAATCTGACTTAGTGCTTATTGTTTTGTAGCTTTTTTGATTGTTTCGTTAGCTTTTTCAGTGAAGGCTTTCAAAGCATCCGCTGGTTTTTCGTCACCATTTGATACAGATTGCAACATTGGGAACCAAAGTGTTCTCATTTCAGCAAATCCATCGATAGTGTTGTAATATGGTGAGTAGTATTTAGTCCAGCCACTGATTGTTTCCATACGTTTGTCTTCATAAAGTTTGCCAAATGAAGTACGAACTGGGAAGGCACCTGTACGAACTACGTCTTTAGGACCCCATTCTTTGTCATCTGCGATGAATTGAACGAATTTCTTAGCAGCTGCGACTTTCTTATCGTCTTTGTTGTTAAATACTGCAAATCCGTTTACAAGGTATTCAAGAGATGGTTTACCAGAATCTGATGGGAATGGTACTTCTACCACTTCTACCTTACTTGCTTCCAAGAGTTTAGCTTGGATACCGTTTTGAGCTGGTGCCCAAAGGATTGTGTATGAAGTTTGACCGTTGGCAAAGTTTTGGATGTCTGCTCCACCGTCAAATTGTGAACCGTTGTTCAACAAACCATCTTTGATCCAGCTAGCCGCTTTTTCAAGACCTTTGACGAATTTAGGATCGTCAGTTGTATATTTAGTTACGTCTTTGTCTGTTACAGAACCACCGTAAAGGTTTGCAATGAAGGCACGTGTTCCTTGGTCTCCCCCTTGACCAGCACTGAACAATGAACCTGGAGTGTAGCCTTTATCTTTAAGGGCTTTCAAAACTTTTTCAAAGTCATCAGTTGTCCAACCTTCTTTAACAAGGTTAGCTACACCAGCATCTTCCAACATTTTCTTGTTCATTGCCATGTAGAATGGTGCTGAACTGATTGGATACATGTAGGCTTTGTCTCCAGCCTTACTTGCTTGTACGATGTTTTCGTTGTTCACATCTTTGACGAATTCGTCTGTGAAAAGGTCGTTCAACTCAGCCAATTTACCATTTTTACCGTATTGGATGATACGTCCTGGTGCGTCAAAGAGTACGTCTGGCGCTGTTCCTGCTTCGATGGCTGTTGTGATCTTTTCAGGACCTGACTTGAAGTCGATGGTTTCCAATTTCACTTTTACATCTGGATTTGCTTTTTCAAAAGCTTCGATGATTGATTTTTCATAAGTTCCAACACCGTCACCAGTTTTTTCTTGTGTGAAGACTGGGAATGCCCACCAAGTGATTTCTGTTTTTCCGCTATCGCTACCAGAATTTGCAGCATCTTTGCTTCCACCAGAGTTACCACAAGCCGCAAGGCCAAGAATCGCAGCACCCGCAAGTACTGTACAAGCTAGTTTTCTAAATTTCATTTATATTCTCCTAATTGATAAGCGTATCCATATTGGATAATGAGTTCTTTATATTTGTATACGTTTTCATTTTGTCCGACGCATCAACCACTCTCCTCTGTTTTGAGATTGTGTTATTTAAGACCGGCAACAAAGCGTTCCGTAATCTCTTTTGGTCTAGTAATCGCTCCACCAACAACGATACCTCGCACCCCATATTCAAGGATTTGCTTAGCTTGTTCTGGTGTATGAATCTTCCCTTCAGCGATGACATCCACACCGGCATCGCAGAGTTTTTTGATCAGTTCAAAGTCTGGACCATCTACCTTAGGACTATAAGAGGTATAACCTGATAGGGTTGTTCCAACAAAATCAATTCCTGCTTCAACTGCTGCTATACCCTCTTCAAACGTGCTAGTATCAGCCATTAAGAGTTGATGCGGATATTTTTCTTTGACTTGTCGGATAAAGTCTTGGATTTCCAAACCGTCGTAACGTTCACGTTTGGTACAATCCAGGGCAATGACCTCGATGTCTAGTTCAGCCAATTCATCAACTTCTTTCATAGTTGCTGTAATGAAAGGCTCCTGTGGCGGATAGTCACGTTTGATAATCCCGATAATCGGTAGTTTCGTAACCTCCTTAATCTCCTTGATATCACGAACACTGTTTGCTCGGATACCGACTGCTCCACCTTGCTCAGCCGCTTTGACTAGCAAGGGAATGACTCCTCCCGCTTCTGTATAAAGCGGTTCGTGAGGAAGTGCCTGGCAAGAGACAATGATTCCATCTTTGATTTGTTCAATCAAGGCTTCTTTGCTAATCTGTGGCATCCTCTTTCCTCCCTTTCTTGTTCTTATGGGCTTATTATATATCATTTGTTAAGCGCTTTCAATAGCTTGTGGTAGAATAGATTTCAGTTTCAAAACTATTTTATAGAACAGACTATCCTGAAAGTAGTTTCAGACTTCTTATGATTTCTAATCAACCTGAATGTCATAAAAAAAGATAGCAGGCTGAAAAACCTGCTATCTCTTCTGAGAGTTACTCAAATAGCTTTTACTTATTATTCTTTTCTCTTCTTGCCAAATGCAAACAAGGATAAAAGAACACCTGCAATACCAAGAGAAATCAGTGAGTTTGTTTCCTTACTTCCCGTATTCGGAAGTTCATCTTGTTTAGCTGCTGGCGCTTGATAGGTCACATCTTGGCCTAGAGACAGTTTGTTGTCTGCAGCTGCTAATACTAGATTGGGGTCTCCCTTGTACTCTGGCACTTCAAGGACTGCTGCCTCAGCACCATTGACACCACCCTTATACTCTGGCAGGTCATTTGAAGCTGCCAAGACAAAGTTAGCACCTCCTCTATATTCCGGAAGCTCGTTAGATGCAGCTAGAACCGCATTAACGCCACCTTTAAACTCTGGAAGTTCATGGACTGCCGCTTCAACAGCGTTGACACCACCTGTGAATTCAGGTTTTTCAACCGTTGGAGCTACTTCTTCACCCACTGTTGCCATTGGACCTGTGTACTCTGGCATTTCTGCCACTGGGGCTTCCTCAGCATTGACACCTCCTGTGAATTCAGGCTGGTCTACTGTTGGAGCTGGTTCTTCACCTACTGTTGCCATTGGACCTGTATACTCCGGAACTTCATGAACTGCTGCTTCCTCTGCATTGACACCACCTGTGTACTCCGGCACCTCATGGATAGCAGCTTCACTGCCATTAATACCATCGCTTAGTTTAGATCCAGCTAAAGAAACTGGTAAATTGTGCATGCTTTCAATTGCACCCTCTGCAAGACCTGTAATTCTTTGACCCATATCCTCTGGATCTATTGTGAATAGGAGAGTTTTTGTATCGTACTGGGTCATAAAGGTTGCTGTCTTACCATTTGCCAATTGAAGGGTCGGAGCCTTGTTGACCAATACTTCCGAATCGAACTCCATGGCAATAATACCTGGCCATTTTTGGATAGCATATTTTACTTTTGCTTCTTTAGGAGAAATTCTGTCTTTGCTTAAGAAATCCCAGTTGAATTTCTTATAGGATAAAGTATAATCGTTTTGATTGCCATCCGCATGCTCATAAAGCAAACCATATTCGCCATTTCCGAGTTCTTGGAGTGAGTTGTAAGCAAACTTACCACTTTGTATAGGGTTGTGTTTCAGCCATGTCAACTCACCATTCTCCTCAACACGAGCTAGGTGAACCAAACCATTGTTTCGTCCAGGACCACCAGCATTGCTGAGTAGAATGTATTCCTTGCCTTCATGCATGGTGTGAATAGCGGACATTTGAACATAAACGTCTTTTACTTGAGGATATCGTTTGATTTCCTTATCCCACGTTGCTCCTCCATCATGACTGGTCGCAACCTGAAGATCACCAGTCAACCCACGCATAAAGAGCTTGAGATCCCCATTATTCAACTGAACAACAGTCGACTCCGTATTTTGGGCACCTGGATTATTCATGGTTGAAGAGTGAATGGTTTGGTTGCCTACTGGGCGGTTATCATTAACTGCTTCCCCTGCTTGCCATGTTTCTCCATGATCATCTGAATAAATTACACGAGATGATTGAGAACCACTTAGGTAGGAAACGTTGTTTGTTGTATAAACTGGAATCACAAGTCTTCCCTTATGAGGTCCTGTACGTAAGGCAATCCCCGTACCAGGTCCAGTTCCTAGGAAGTGCATCCAATCTTTCCGAATCCCATGTGTAATATCTTTTGGTGCAGACCAAGTCTTCCCATCGTCATCACTGTAGGACATCCATAGGTAGTTGGTATTGGAAACTCTAAAAATATTCTTTTCGCTATATTCAAAATAAATATTTCCGATTAACTCATTCCCTTTATACAAATCTCCCTTATCGCTGTAGGCTGGTTTTTTAGGGTCAACGACAACACGATAATCTGTCTTTCTATTTTGAGGGTCGAAAACCTCTCCGTTTTCTCGAATTGTATAGCGACCTGATTCTCCTTGCTTATATAAAACTTGATAAACTTTATCTCCCACTTGTTCATAAGCTTTCGGAGCTTGCCCCGGCAATGAAAATACTGCCTTACTTTCAAGGAACATGTCATAAATTGCAAAAATTCTCTTTGTTTCAGGGTCTTGCACCAAGGCCATATCAATATTGACTGGAGATGGCCAATCTGCATGTTTAGCGTGCTCATTGTCACGAGGATTTGAGATTACGATTCGGTCTCCCCATGTTTTTCCATTATCTGAGCTGCGACGAACAACCATCCCAATATCTCCCCAGTCAGAATGGTGCAAACGTCTTTCATCCGTTCCTGCAATCAGCGTTCCTTTATCTGTCTTGAGAAGAGCTGGGATACGATAACTCTTGATACCATCTTTATTTGGTTGATTGTTCCTACCACCTTCAAAGACGTCTTCTTTCTCAGTGACTTTTGCTCCCTCAGGAAGTTTCTGTTCCAATTCACCTCTTTCAAATAATTGACTCCGTGTTTGAACTTCATCTGGGCTTAAAGCACGATCATAAACAGTTAGGTTTCGAACTTGTAGATTTGATGCCCAAACTGTTTTATTGCCCCGTTTGGTTGCTCCAAGTTGAGCTTGATTAACATCTGGCATATCTTTAATGAAGTTACCAGATTTGAGACTTGTACGGGATAAGACACCATTCACATAGAGACGAACTCGACCATGAGGTAACTCCGTTGTCGGTTGTTCGACAGTAAAGGTCACGGAATTCCATTGTCCAGGGCGAACTTTCAAAGGAGCATCTGTATACTTATCATAGAACTGCTCTCCATTAGCGCCACGCCCTTCAATAAGAGCTGTATTATCAAGGACCGACATAGTAAAGTACTCATTTTCCTTGGTGTCACTGGATACAGAAAAGAGATTGTAAAAGCGTGGAGCTGATGTATCTGGTTTGAACTCCATGTGAACTGTAGCATTTTTTAGTTGCTTTAGTTTATTTAGTTCACTTGATAAATCAACTCTCTGACCATTTGCTGCATTGGTTTCAACATCTTCTTTTTCAAGGACAGGATTAGCATTTTTTAAATCTCTTGAGTAATAGTCACGAGGAATAGCACCCTGATCCTCTGATTCCTCTTCCTTATTTGCTTCTTCTGCAGGGGTTTCCGTAGAGGATGGAGTTTCTGATTCTGCACTCTCATTTTTTTTCAAATGATCTTGGTCCACCTCAACGCCGTTGTCTTGAGCTGCTGCCAATTTACCAGCCAAATCCTTATCCAAATGAGCAAGATCTCCCGAGGACACTTCTTTTGGCAATTCTGATAAACCTTGACCAGGTTCGACAGTTTCTGTATTGGCTCCTGCTGCATTGGCTTGCTCTTGAGCTAAGACTGGATTTGCTCCAAATACCACTGTACCAATCACTACCGATGCTGCACCGACTGCAAATTTTCGAATTCCGTATCGCTGTTTCCGATTTAAATATTTGTAATTCATGTTTGTCCTTTCATTTTCCATATAATAAAGCGCTTTCTTTTTTCTTTAAAAATTTTTATTGTCTCTTCAAGAGACAAGTTTTTACAAGAAAGTAACCAACTCAATGAGAGCTCCCAATCCTCTCCCATTTTCTGCTGAGCTCGAGTTTTTAACCACCCGGCAGCCTTTTTCCTCCTTTCACAAGTGACTTTTCCTTTATTATACAATAAAGTCTTATATTTATATCTGTGTTCCCACAGAATAGATTTTACTTTTAAGAATATTTTAATATTTTAAATTTTCTAAAAGTACTTTCAGGTTTTGGACATAAAAAGAGAGCTCCTGGGCTCTCTCATTCATTATCTTACGTACTTAAAAGGAATATCGCTACCACAGAGCCAGTTATAAACTTGGTCATTGACAAAAACATTCATGGCTTCGTGAGCATACTCTGGCATGATGCGATAGGCCTTGTCGCAAGTTAGACGGTTGTAAATCGCAAACTGGGTAATAGGATAGCAGACATCGTCATCCAAGCCCGTAATAATCTTGACCTCACCTTGAATGCGATGGGCAAGATTTTTCACATCGATATAGGCAAGGGTCGCCATGATTTCCTCCTCTGTTTCATGGAAGGGATCGTGAAACTTGAAATAACGGAAGAGTTCGTCATAGGCTTCACTGGTATTGCCAATCTCAAGCACTCGTCTAAAGTCTGACAAGAAGGGATAGATGGCAACTGTTCGCTGAATCCGATGATTGAGCGCTGCTGCAACCAAGGCTAAAGCTCCTCCTTGTGAGGCACCATAGCTAGAAAGTCTTTCCTCATCCACCTGAGGGAGACTAGCAACAATTTCAACCAACTGGTAAATATCCAGATAAACATCCTTATAAAAGAGCTGTTCTCGACCTTCCACAGCACCACGGATGATGTGCCCCTTCACCGTATTTCCTAGTGGAGAGCGCATTCCGTCTTGCGAATAGCCCGACTGGCCCCGCACATCCATGGAAACAACACCGTAACCAGCCACAGTATAGGCCAGCATATCAGCCCAGTCCCAGCCACGTCCCATATAACCATGGAAATGGAAGATTAACGGAACCTTCTCCTCAGTCTTTGGAAGGACGATTCGTGCATAGACCTTGCCTTCATTAGTTCCTTCAAAGGTCAGTTCATAACACTTGACTTGAGGAATGTTAAAATCCCTTTCCTCCAACTGGTAGGCTGGAGGAGATGAAACTTTTTCGACCTTTTCATCCCAGAAAGCATCAAAATCTTCTGGAACCTCATCCCGTCCTAGATAGGTCTTGATTTCTTCTAACAAAGCTGGATTTTTCATAGCATGCTCCTTTTGATTTGTAATCGCTATCATAACTGTAGCATATCTAGAAAAGCAATGCAAGAAAGAATGGTAAACAGAAAGTGATTTTAGATTCTCCTCCCTCAAACTGATCGTCTGAAAGTAGTTTTGAAAATAAAAAGAGCGTTTCCGCTCTCTGTGTATCAATAGGTGCTAGCTCCTTTCTCTAGTTTGACGGTTTGGAATTTCTTTTGGTAGGTTACTTTAATAGTCATGTGATAATCCTCGTTTCTTTTTGATGACTCTAGTATAAGACCCAAACCTAAAAGCTAGCTTATAAATTTCTTAGAAAAGGCTTAATCCAGATGTTCTCTCTTTTCTAGGTGGAGAGCAATCATGTGCCACTCCGGATCCTCTTTCCAACCTTCTATCGAACTAATGTAGCTGGCAACCTTCCTGGCTTCTTCTAAAATCGGAAAGTCTTCGATAATATCAGCCACTTGAAACTCTGGAAGTCCTGACTGTCTGGTTCCAAAAATCTCACCCGATCCGCGCATTTTCAAATCTTCCTCCGCAAGGACAAATCCATTGGTGGTTTCTGTCATGATGCGCATGCGGTCCTTCCCAGAGTCCGTCTTGGGATTAGCCACAAGAACAGCATAAGACTGCTTGTCCCCCCGACCGACACGACCTCTGAGCTGGTGAAGTTGGCTGAGACCGAACCGATCGGCATCCATAATGATCATGACGGTCGCATTAGGGACATTGACCCCAACCTCGATAACCGTTGTCGAAACCAGAATATCTGTTTTTCTCTCTTTGAAATCCTGCATGATTTGGTCTTTTTCATCACTCTTCATCTTACCATGTAAAAGAGCCACTTCGGCCTTGCCTGCAAAATGAGCCGTCAACTCCTCTGATAAGGCAATGGCATTTTTAAGGTCCAGAGCTTCAGATTCTTCAATTAAGGGGGAGATGACATAGGCTTGCGAACCTTTTTGAATTTCTCCCTCTAACCAAGTCAGCACCTGAGGTAGTTGCTCATGTTTGATCCAACGTGTCACAATGGGTTTCCGACCTGCTGGCATCTGGTCAATAATGGAAACATCCATATCTCCAAAGGCTGTGATGGCTAAGGTTCGTGGAATGGGAGTCGCAGTCATCATGAGGACATCTGGATTGTCGCCTTTTTCACGTAAAATCCGCCTTTGCCCCACACCAAAACGGTGCTGCTCATCGATGATAATTAAGCCTAGCCGAGCATACTGCACCCCATCCTGAATCAGAGCGTGGGTTCCGATAATCAAATCAGCCCCACCCTTTGCTATGGTCTCCAAGACTTCTCTTTTTTCTGCAGCTTTCAGGGATCCTGTCAAGAGAGCGAGTTTCAAGTCTGGAAAGAGCCTCTGTAGACTTTCAAAGTGTTGCTCAGCAAGGATTTCTGTTGGCACCATGAGAGCCGTCTGGTAGCCAGCCGTCACCGCCGCAAACATAGCCAAACCAGCGACTACTGTTTTCCCGCTCCCCACATCTCCTTGCAGGAGACGATTCATGTGGTGGTCGGACTTCATGTCGGTCAAAATCTCCTGCAGACTCTTTTCTTGAGCTTGAGTCAGGGCAAAAGGAAGATTTTCTTTAACGGCAGTCACTTTTTCCTGAGACCAATCCAGAACCAGACCACTTCCTTGAACTCTATTTTCAGACTTGAGCGTCTGCAATTGCATTTGGAAATAAAAGAGTTCCTCAAACTTGATACGGCGAAGGGCCTGCTTGTATTCTGCCAAATCCTTTGGAAAATGCATAGCACGAACTGCCTGACAACGGGACATGAGTTTGTATTTGTCCAGCAAAGACTGGGGAAGGTTTTCCTCTATCAAGAGGTCCAGTCCCTGATCAAAAGCCGTCTTGATGACCTTGACCAGACTGGCCTGACTGATTCCTTGAGCCAGACGATAGACAGGCTGGAGGTCATCTTCCACCTGAGCTAGAACCTTCATCCCAGTCAGACTGGCCTTGGCACGGTCCCATTTTCCAAAAACGGCAAGAGTTGCTCCCAATTCTATCTTATCTGCTAGATAAGGCTGGTTAAAGAAATTAACCGCAAAAACGACTTCTCCCTGCTTGAGGCTAAAGCGCAGGCGATTGCGCTTAAAACCATAATACTGGACACTGGCAGGAGTCACGACTTGACCAGAAAGAACAGCCTTTTCTCCATCTTCCAGTTCCAGCACTTGCTTGGTTTTGAAATCTTCATAACGGAAAGGAAAGTAGAGCAAGAGGTCTTGCAAGTTTTCAATTCCTAGTTTAGCGTATTTCTCTGCTGACTTTGGTCCCACACCAGGCAAGACATGTAAGGGTTGATGTAGATTCATGCTCCACTCCTTTCTTTTTAATAATATTCTCTAGGAATGCGATCGCTGAGGAGACAAACGACCTCATAGTTAATAGTTCCACGGTAGGCCGCTACCTGAGTAGCTGTGATTTCCTGGTCACCATCGGAGCCAATCAAGGTTACCTTGGTCCCTAGCGGGTAAACCTTAGGCAATCGAATAGTGATTTGGTCCATCGAAACCCTGCCGACGATTGGGCAAGCTTGTCCGTCTACCAAGACGGAAAAATTTTGCATATCTCGTGTCCAACCATCCGCATAGCCGATTGGCACAGTCGCGATGATTTGCTCGCTATCCGCCTGATAAGTTGCTCCATAGCCCATGCAAGCTCCAGCTGGCACTGTCTTGACATGAACAAGGGCAGATTGCAAGGTCAAGGCTGGTGTCAGATCATAAGGCAGGTCCAAAACCTCTCCGCTGGGATTCAGGCCATACATGGCGTCTCCCATACGGACTGCATTGAAAATAGTCTCTGCATGCCAAAGAGTCGTGGCAGAATTGCTGGCATGAACCATCTCTGGCACTTCCTTCATACTTGCCAAAATAGTTTTAAATCGTTCTAACTGGTTATTAAAATAGGTATCTGATTCTTCATCTGCAGTAGCAAAGTGAGTAAAAATCCCCTCAACACGAGCACCGTGTTGTTGGAGCAAGGCTTGAGCCTGCTCAGCCTCACTGGCCTCTCGAAAACCAATCCGACCCATCCCTGAGTCAATCTTGAGGTGAACTGTTAAGCCAGATAAATCTGTCTCCCTAGCTAAGAGCGCTTGAATCCACTCCAGTCCAGCCACAGTCAAGGTGATGTCGTATTCTTTAGCTAGAGCAACAGCTTCGATTTCAGAAACTCCTAAAATGAGGATTTTCTTGCTAAGTCCAGCATGACGAAGTTCGATAGCTTCATCAATATTGGAAACACAAAATCCATCAACATCATCCTGAATAGCCTTGGAAACGGCAACAGCCCCATGACCATAGGCATTGGCTTTGACCACTGCCCACTTGAGCGTTCTTTCAGGGATATGAGCCCCCATTTGCTGAATATTTTGTCGAATAGCTCCCAGATGAATCAGAGCCTTGGTTGGTCTATGTGGGCTAGCTTTCATGATTTTCCTCCAAAATGACACTGGCTGTCACAAACTGATCTGTATGGCTGATAGACAGCCAAATCTTCCCTGAAAATGGTGCCTGACTAAAATAGGGAGCCCCTTTTTCGTTGTTCAAGACTTCCAAATCCTGAAAGGTCAGTTTGCCAATTCCTGTCCCCACAGCCTTGGAAAAGGCTTCCTTAGCTGACCAGCGGCCTGCCAAGTATTCGATCTGTCTGCGCCCTTTAAGACTGGTAAAATGCTCCATTTCTTTAGGGGTCAGCACGCGCTTAGCAAAGCCCTCATGTCGTGTAACTGCTTTTTCTATCGAAGCCAATTCTTCGATGTCAATTCCATGTCCAACTATCATACTCATAAAAGGAGCTGAGATTCCCCCAACTCCATCCTTTTCACTTATTTTGTTAAGGTAGTATAAATTTCTTCTACCAAGGCTACTGTATTTTCCCAACCTAGACAAGGGTCAGTTATGGAACAACCAAAGACCTCCGGTTGATTTTGGCGACCGTCTGCTAGGTAAGACTCGATCATAAAGCCTCGAACCGTCTTTTTAATCTTTTCATTCCAGTCACGATTCAGCAAGGCTTGGCGAACAATGCGAATTTGTTCCATATACTGCTTGCCAGAATTGTCATGATTGGTATCGATGATAATGAAGGGATTTTCAAGTCCCATGGTCTCATAACGATTGATGGCATTTAAGAGGGTTTCATAGTAGAAATTGGGTTCATTTTTGCCATATTCGTTCATGGCGCCACGAAGGATAACGTGGGCCAAAGGATTTCCTGAAGTTTCCACTTCTTGACCGTGGTAAAGGAAGGTTTGCTTGTTTTGAGCTGCATAGATAGCATTAAACATGACCCCAAGGTTCCCAGATGTTGGATTTTTCATCCCAACTGGAGCATCAATCCCAGACGCTACAAAGCGATGTTCTTGGTCTTCCACTGAACGAGCTCCTACAGCATGGTAGCTGACTAGATCATCAATCAAAACGAGATTTGACGGATAAAGCATCTCATCAGCTGTCGTCAAGCCCGTCTCCGTAATCACACGGTAGTGCAGCTGACGAACAGCTTGTATACCATTAATCAAGCTTGGAGCTTTAGAAGTATCCGGCTGATGAACCAAACCCTTATAGCCATCTCCATTGGTACGAGGTTTAGCCGTATAGACACGCATCACAATAAAGATTTTATCTGCAACTTTTTTCTGTAAGTCTGCTAAACGACGAGCATATTCGAGCACAGCTTCTTCATTGTCTGAAGAACACGGTCCCATCACCAAAAGGATTCGGTCGTCCTCACCCGAGATGATGGCTGCCAGCTCTCTATCGCGGGCTTCTTTCTTTCGCAAGGCTTCAAGTGACAACTGGGTCGCAGCCTTGATTGCTTCAATATCAATTTCTTGACCTTTTTCGATAAATGCCATCTTACTCTCCTAGCGTTTGGTAAATTTCGCGAACAAGTGCTTCTGTGTTGTCCCAGCCTAGACACGGATCTGTAATGGACTTACCAAAAACTTCTGGCTCATTTTGACGTCCATCTTCCAGATAGGACTCAATCATAAAACCACGAACATATTTCTTGATCTTCTCATTCCAGTCACGGTTAATCAAGGTCTGACGAACGATACGGATTTGATCCATATATTGCTTGCCTGAATTGTCATGATTGGTATCGATGATAATAAAGGGATTTTCCAAGCCCATCTTTTCATACTGATCAATGGTATCCATCAAATTGTCATAGTAGTAGTTAGGAATATTTTTCCCATATTCATTCAAGGCTCCGCGAAGAATGGCGTGGGACAATGGATTCCCCGTTGTTTCCACCTCTTTACCGAGGAAAAGGAAACTCTGTTTATTTTGCGCTGCATAAATCCCGTTAAACATGACATTGAGATTTCCAGATGTTGGATTTTTAAATCCTGTTGAAAAGTCTGCTCCACTCGCTACAAAACGGTGCTGTTGATCCTCTACAGAACGAGCTCCAACAGCCATATAAGAAATCAAATCATCCACCAGCGGAAGATTTTCAGGATAAAGCATCTCATCCGCTGTTGTCATACCCGTTTCGGTAATCACACGGTAGTGTAGCTGACGAACAGCCTTGATCCCATTGATCAAGCTAGGAGCTTCTGTCGCATTTGGTTGATGAATCAAGCCCTTATAGCCATCTCCATTGGTACGAGGTTTAGCTGTATAGACACGCATGACCATAAAAATACGGTCTTTGACCTCTTCTTGCAAAGCAGATAGACGCTTGGCATACTCGAGAACCGCCTCTTCATTATCAGATGAACATGGTCCAATCACCAAGAGAATACGCTGGTCTTCCCCACGAATGATGGCTTCCAATTCCTGATCACGTTGATTTTTTCTCGCAAGAGCCGCTCCCTCTAATTTAGACAAGGCGCGAACTTCTTCAATGTTAATTTTAGGACTTTTAGCTTTAAATACCATGATTCATCTCCTTATAAAGCAAACGGACACCAAGCAAAAAATGATTTTTACCAGGTATCCGCCTGTATCTTATCTCATATTATTGTCTCTTACCATGACAGTTCTTAAATTTCTTACCTGATCCACATGGGCATTGGTCGTTTCGTCCGATTTGGCTCAAGTCCAAATCTTCTGGAAGGCTTGCCTGCTGCGCTGCGATATTACGAGTCGCAGTTGTACTGATATTGTGTTCAGTTTGCGGACGTTCTTGTTCATGGATTTGTGCTTTCATCATCAAGCGGGTCACATCGAATTCAATCGATCCAATCATGTCGTTAAACATGCGGAAACCTTCTGCTTGATATTCTACAACAGGGTTGTTTTGGGCATATCCACGAAGACCAACAGCATTTCGCAACTGATCAAGAGCATCGATATGGTCTGTCCACTTGTTGTCTACAACACGTAGAATCAAGACTTTTTGGAATTCTTTCACTGCATCTTCGTCACGAAGCTTAGCAACTTGGCTGTCATAGACTTTCAAGGCACGTTGGAAAAGTTCATCTTTGATAGCTTGGTCTGACAAACCTGCAAGGTCTGAACGGCTAATTGAATCTTCTGGAAGCAAGTTATACTTAGCAAAGTTCAAGATTGCTTCCAATTTTTCGTCTTCTTTCGAACGAGCATGTGCATCCACGATACGGCCAATGGTACGACGGATCATAGCATGGATTTCAGGTGCCAAGTCACGATCTGCAGTAATGACATCATAACGTTGTGCATAGATGATCTCACGTTGTTCACGCATGACGTCATCGTATTGAAGGACTTGTTTACGAGTGTCGTAGTTGTTTCCTTCGACACGTTTTTGAGCTGCTTCAACCTGACGCGTCAACATGCGAGATTCGATAGCTTCGTCAGACATGTTGAGGCGTTCAAAGACACCTTTCAAACGTTCTGAACCGAAACGTTTCATCAAATCATCTTCAAGAGACAAGTAAAATTGTGACTCACCTGGGTCTCCTTGACGTCCTGAACGTCCACGAAGCTGGTTATCAATACGGCGACTTTCGTGGCGCTCTGTACCAATGACACAGAGTCCACCAAGTTCGCGAACCCCTTCACCAAGCTTAATGTCGGTACCACGACCGGCCATGTTGGTTGCAATAGTAACCGCACCACGTTGACCAGCGTTCATGATAATTTGAGCTTCTCTATAGTGGTTTTTCGCATTCAAGACTTCGTGAGGAACACCTGCTGCGACCAATTTCTTAGAAATATAATCACTGGTTTCAACGGCAACAGTACCAACCAAGACAGGTTGACCTTTTTGGTAACGCGCCTTCACATCCTCAATAACAGCCTTGAATTTGGCATCGATACTTGCATAGAGAAGGTCTGAGTGGTCAATACGTTGGATTGGACGGTTAGTAGGGATTGGGATAACACGAATGTTATAGATTTCACGGAACTCTTCTTCTTCTGTTTTACCAGTACCTGTCATACCTGCCAATTTCTTATACATACGGAAGAGGTTTTGGTAGGTAATAGAAGCTGAAGTCTTGGTCTCGTCTTGGATTGGCACACCTTCTTTTGCTTCAATCGCTTGGTGCAAGCCATCAGAGTAACGGCGACCTTCCATGGTACGACCTGTAAATTGGTCGACGATTAGGATTTCCTGCTCTTCGCTAACCACATAGTCGATATCAAGGATCATGATATAGTTGGCACGAAGGGCATTGTCAACAAAGTGAGTAAGAGCTACGTTTTCAATGTCGTAGAGATTTTCAAGTTTGAAGTAGCTTTCTGCCTTGTCAATACCAGAGTCTGACAAACCGATTGTCTTAGACTGCACGTCAATGATATAGTCGTCCTTGTCCAAAGACTTCACAAAGTGGTCTGCCATATGGTAGAGTTGGCTTGTTTCAACTGCGTTGGCACCTGAAACGATCAAAGGAGTACGGGCTTCATCGATCAAGATCGAGTCCACCTCATCGACCAAGGCATAGTTGAGCGGACGTTGTACCATATTTTCTGCACGAACGACCATATTGTCACGAAGGTAGTCAAAACCAATCTCTGAGTTAGTTGAGTAGGTAATATCGCAAAGATAAGCTTCTTTTTTCTCCATTGGAGATTTAGCTGCCAAGTTGATCCCTACTGACAGACCGAGCCATGAGTAGAGCTCACCCATCTCAGTGGCGTCACGTTCTGTTAGGTATTCATTGACTGTAACTACGTGAACCCCTTTACCTGCAAGGGCATTGAGGTATACTGGCATGGTCGCTGTCAAGGTTTTCCCTTCACCCGTACGCATCTCTGGAACGTCACCATGGTGAAGAACAATCCCACCCATGACCTGAACCTTATAAGGGAAAAGCCCGAGGACACGTTTTGCTGCTTCACGTACTACCGCAAAGGCTTCATATAGCAATGAATCAAGTGATTCACCCTTGTTGTAACGTTCTTTAAATTCGTCAGTTTTTGCTTTTAGCTCTTCGTCTGACATCGCAGCCATTTGGCTCTCATAATTAAGAACCTTATCTGCCATCTTTTCTAGACGGCGAAGTTCTCCTTTATCATTTTCAATAATCGTTTTTAAAATATTAGCCATGATTTTCCTTACTTTTAATTCTGAATATTTTAGAATGTTCTTTTCATTTTAGCATATTTACTATTATTTTTCAAGAAAGAATCCTTAATTTACAACGGAAAAGACCAGTTAAAATTCAGCTTTTTTTGCATCAATCTTCTGTTGCTATTTTTTTGTTTTTTGTTCGTGAGGCATGCTTGATGATCCAAGCACAACTTGGACTTAGCTCCTCCTTTTGCCAAGTTTGAAGAATCCTTTCAAACTTATCAGGGTCTTCCTTGTATAAATCATTTAAATTATTGGCTACACTTTTTTGAATAGACTTGTCTCTATCATCCTTTAGATTGGTCAGAATAGTGGTGAAATCCTCAAAATAATCCAACACCACGGTTTGTCTCTTAGCCCAAGGTAGACGGATACGCATGCACTCGCTAGCAAGTCTACGAACGCGTAAATTTTCATCCTGACTCCATTCTATCAGCAAGGCCATTGTAGCCTTAGGATAGCTAGCCAGTAAGGGTCTCATGGAAAATTCTCCCGTAAACCGCTTGGTTAGTTCCTTACTAAAAGCCGCGCTCAATTCAAATTCCTTGTCTCCGTATAGCTCTACATATTTGCCGATGGGCCAAAGCCAATAACCTTCCGAAAACATGCCTAAACCACCCTCTAGCTCAGGACCTAAAATTTCCTCAAAAACCTTGAGAGAGTCCTGATAAGATAGGGGGAGACATTCTTTGATACTTTTAGCCAAGAGTTCTTGACGCTGGCTAAACTCCAAATTTTCCAAGTCTTTTTCTAGCAAGAGCCTAAATTTTTGTTCATCAAAGGCAGGGGACGCTTCTTGCAACCGTCGACTCAAATCCCTAGCATAAGCCAAGTCATAATAATCCTTTACTTTTTTCGCCATTTTTAAATTCCTTAATCTTCTGTTTACGGAACTTATTATATCATACAGATCGCCCGTCAACAAAATCATTTTCAATTCTCAAACTATTTTGTCAAGAAAGTAAAAAGGACTAGAAGCTCGTCTAGTCCATCAATTTTTAATGTTTAATTTCCCAAAAATGCTGGCAATAAGCCAAAGTACAAAAAGAGATTAATCCAGAAGGCCAAGCAAAAGATGATGCCAAAGATAAGAAGACTGATTTTTTTAATCAGCACCGAGTATAGGATGGATAAAACTCCAAAAACCACAAAGAGTTTTTTCATAACGAAATAATATACTGAAACTCCTCCTATTTGCCAATCCCAAGGAAGGAAAAACATGAGGAACCAGAGAAGGAAAATACTAAGGATATATCTCTTGTAGTGCGCTTCAAGAAAGGCTTTTGTTTTCTCCATAGCAAACCTCCATTTCAGTCACTGCCTCTTCCCTTTTATTATACCAAAAAAACCTGGAAAAAGCTTTCCAGGTTCGGGTTTGAAATCACTAGTCATACTAGAGAAATTCCTTTATTCATAGTCTAATTCACTTTATTGACTTGATGAAGATGTTCCAAAATCGACCTTAGGAACTGTCTTGGCTTCTTCTGTTTCTTTGAAGGTTTCAGCTTCTTTAAAGCTCATCATATTCGCAAAAAGTACGGTTGGGAAACTTCTCAACTTTTGATTGTACTCGGCTGCGACCTTGTTATAATCCTTGCGTGCTACAAAGATACGATTTTCACTTCCTGAAAGTTCCACCATTAGTTGCTCAACATTTTGATTGCTCTTGAGTTCTGGATAATTCTCCGTCAAGGAAATCAAGCGGGAAAGAGCAGAGCTCAATTCTCCCTGAGCTTTTTGGTTTTCTTCCGAAGTTACTGAGCTACTACCGATTTTAGCTCTAGCATCCGCAATCTTGGTAAAGACTTCGGTTTCATGATTCATTTGTCCTTTAACGGACTCCACCAAGTTACCAATCAAGTCCGAACGACGTTGGAGGGCCGTCGAAACATCTGCCTGAGCCTGCTCCACTTTAGTCTGTTCACCAACCAGACCATTATAGGTCGTCACTGCGGAACAACTTCCCAGAACTAGTAGTCCAAAGAAGATCGCCACTATTGAGAGAATTACTTTATTTTGTTTCATATCAAAACCTTAACACTTTCTTTTATAAACTTTTCTGAGAAAATACTCAGATTTTAAATCAATTTCCCAAACTTTGTTTTTATTTTTAATAAAGGAGTGAACTCTTGCAAAGGAGTCACCTTACTGCATGGAGAAATTAGTTTGTGCAATATATAATTACTCACCAGTCATCAGACGAACCGCCGCCATCAAAGCCACCGCCGTCCCAGCCACCAGATGAGTCGGAGCCTGAGTCTGACCAAGAGGATCCTGAATCTGATGAGTCACCGCCCCACCAGCCTCCGCCAGAATCATCTCCACTAGAACCACCACGACCTCCAAATATAAATCCAATAATCATGACGATGAAGTAAATCAGAACTACAAATCCGAGGGCTCCGTCATCGAAGCTACTTTTTCGATGCCGTTTCGAAGATTGACTCCCAGCGGTATACTTTTCAATTTCTCTTAGACGACTAGAATTAGTAGCATAGTCGTAACTACTTCTAGAACTTGAAGCAGTCGTACTCGATCCACTATAAAACATGTAGTTGAGATTGTTTGCTATAGAAAGAACTCCATTGCTGTAGTCTCCCTTTTGAAAGTAAGGCCGTGCTGTTTTCAAAAATCTATTGGTCTGATAGTCTGTGATCTTACTTGCCACATTATTGCTTGTTTCAATCCGTGATTTTCTATCCTCAACAGCGACCACAATCAAGGCGCCGTTGTTGTCTCCCGAGTAGCCAATCTTCCAAGCTCTAGCTGTTTCGTTAGCTACAGTTTCGATTGTTTCTCCATCCAGGCTTTTCACAACGTAAACGCCCACTTGGAATTTTTCTGCTTTTTGACTATTTACCTTATTCAAGCCTTGGATCAGTCTGATTGTATCATCAGTCAGATAGTGATTGGGATCATAGATTCCGTACTCTGGTTTTTCAGGTGCTGTGAATGCTGACAAGAAGAGAAAGACCATCAGCAATCCAAGCAAGCGAACCAACAAACTATGTTTAAATAATCTGCTTTTTTTCATAATAACCTCCCTGATAAAGGAAAATTGATTTAAGGAATTATAGCATTTTGATTTTTACAAAGAAAGTGCATTTTCATTACAAATAGATTACAAAAGCTAGGAAAATGATTGAATTTTGATGACAGATTTTTCCTTCGATTTGACAGGATTTTTTCACCTATTTTATAGAAAAAAAGAAGACATACCAGTCTTCTTTTCAGTTATTCTTATTGAAAAATAAGCAAGGCTTACTTGCGTTTTCTTGCGATCAAATGAATCGGGGTTCCTTCAAAGACAAAGGCCTTGCGAATTTGATTTTCCAAGAAACGCAGGTAAGAGAAGTGCATGAGTTCTTCTTCGTTAACAAAGATGACAAAGGTTGGTGGCTTGGTTGCCACTTGGGTTGCGTAGAAAATCTTGAGGCGTTTCCCTTTGTCTGTCGGTGTTGGATTGATGGCAATGGCATCCATGATGACATCGTTTAAGACAGCTGATGGGATACGTGTGTTTTGACTTTCGCTGATTTGCTTGATCATCTCAGGCAGTTTGTGGAGACGTTGCTTGGTCAGAGCAGACACGAAGACAATCGGTGCGTAAGGCAGGTATTGGAACTGCTCACGAATATCTTCTTCCCAGTTCTTCATGGTATGATTGTCTTTCTCAAGAGTATCCCACTTATTGACCACGATGATCATTCCTTTACCAGCTTCGTGGGCGAAACCTGCGATACGTTTGTCGTACTCACGGATTCCTTCTTCGGCATTGAGAACCATCAAGACCACGTCAGAACGGTCAATGGCACGCATGGCACGCATGACAGAGTATTTCTCCGTATTTTCATAGACTTTACCAGACTTACGCATACCAGCTGTATCAATCATGGTAAACTCTTGACCATCTGTATCTGTAAAATGGGTATCAATGGCATCACGCGTTGTTCCAGCTACTGGACTAGCAATCACACGGTCTTCTCCCAAAATAGCGTTGATCAAACTTGATTTTCCAACGTTAGGACGACCAATCAAGCTAAATTTAATCACGTCTGGATTTTCTTCTTCGACTTCATGTGGTAGATTTTCCACGATGGCATCCAGCACATCACCCGTACCGATACCGTGGACAGATGAAATTGGCAATGGTTCACCCAAACCTAGCGCATAGAAATCAAAGATATCATTTCGCATCTCAGGATTGTCAACCTTGTTAACGGCAAGGATAACAGGTTTATGGGTTTTATAGAGTTTGCGAGCTACGTACTCGTCCGCATCTGTAATCCCTTCTTTCCCAGACACCACAAAGACGATGACATCTGCTTCTTCCATGGCAATTTCTGCCTGGTGTTTGATTTGCTCCATGAAGGGAGCATCGACGTCGTCAATCCCTCCTGTATCAATCATACTAAAAGAACGGTTGAGCCACTCACCCGTTGCATAGATACGGTCACGTGTCACACCCTCGACATCTTCTACGATTGAGATCCGCTCACCAGCGATCCGATTAAATAGGGTTGATTTCCCAACATTGGGACGTCCCACAATGGCAATAGTTGGTAAGGCCATGTTTTCTCACTTTCTACAATAACTTTTTCTGTTCTAGATTCTTCCGAGTTGAACGAGGTTCGGCTTGACCAAACTGCTCTGCCAAACGCTGACTCCAAGAGGTTGTCGCACGCGCACCAGCATAGTCTGCCTGTACTTTGTCATAGTCCAAAATCGCTGCAACTGGCTGTTCTTGGTATTCTTCTTCAAATACCACTTGGTTCAAAGGCAGTCTTGGTTTGACATCATGTTGTTGATTTGGCACGCCAAGGGCAATCCCAAAAACGGGATAGGTATAGTCAGGCAAGTTAAAAAGCTCTGCCACTTCTTCTGACTTGTAACGGACCAAACCGATAATCACACCACCATATCCCAGACTCTCAGCCGCAAGCAAGGTATTTTGCCCTGCAAGCGCAGCGTCCACAGACGTGATAAGGAGACCTTCTACCCCTTGAGGTTGGAAAGTGTCCGTATGAAGGCTTGCTCCCTTTTCAGCTCGGTTCAAGTCACCGACAAAAAGCAAAAAGGCTGCTGACTGGCGAATAGCTTCCTGAGGAACCAATTCATATAAAGCATCTTTCTTCTCTTGACTGCGTACAAGAATCACAGAGTAAGATTGGAAATTTTTCCAAGATGACGCCATTTGAGTAGCAGTCAAGATTTCATTTAAGTGTTCTTGAGAAATCTCTTGCTCCTTAAAGCGACGAACTGAAGTATGAGCTTTCATCAGTTTAATGGTTTCTGTCATCGGCGATTTTCTCCTTCTAGTCTTGTTTCCTCTGCTAAATAACGAATCCGTTCCATGACCCGTCTAGCTTCCCAAGTCTCATCATTTCCATTCTTTCCTTTAGCAAAATGTTTTTCCAAATCTTGGAAATTAAAGTTGGAAGTAAAGAAGGTTGGCAAATCTTCCTGCATGCGATACTGGAGAATAACTTGGAGAATCTCATCACGCACCCAAGGGGTAGATTGCTCTGCACCAATATCATCCAAGATCAAGACTTCTGCTAACTTGATGTCATCCACCAGGGTCTTCACAGATCCTTCACCGATGGCATTTTTCACATCAATGACAAAACTTGGATAGTGGAGAATGGTTGTTGAAGCACCACGTTTTTCAGATAAGTCGTGAGCCAGGGCTGCCATCATGAAGCTCTTTCCGACACCAAAGTCTCCGTAAAGATAGAGGCCTTTTCGGATACTTGGGTAAAGGTCAACAAAGGCATAGAGTCTCTCAAAAATAGGCAAACGTCCTAAGTCATCTAGGTCAATCTGAGCCAATTTCGCTTTCTTGAGACTTGCTGGTAGATTGATCAACTTGAGACGATTCTTGATGGCCGCCTCTTTTTCAGCCGCGATTAGCTCTGGTGTTTCTTCATAAGATACATCTGCATAGCCGTGATTCATGACCAAGATAGGCTTGTAGCCACGAGCTATATAGTCAGCATCCCCACGAAGAAACTTATCCCGTTCTGTGATATATTGGTTGAACTTGGAGATGCTACGATTTAACTCCTCTTGGCTGAGGGATTCTTTCTGGATAAAAGCCGCTACATCGGGGTCCTTCATAATCTGCTGGACCAAGTCCTGATACTGAAAACGACTTGTCTGACGTTTGATTACATCACCAACACTTTCCATCTAGTCTCCTCCTTCTTCTAATCGGGCTAACATTTCTTGTTTTTTGCGTTCTAGTTCCAGACGAGTTTCCTCACTGGTTTGATTCTTGTATTCTGGATTACTCCACTGAGGAACATTTGTCTTAGTTGAGCTGGCCTTGTTTTTCTGTTCCTCTTGCCCTTTTTGCTGACGCTCTCGAATCCGAAGCACAGCTTCTTCTGCTGTTCGAATTTTTTGGTAAGCATAATCATTTGCGACCTTCATGGCATATTTTTCATTGACATTAGCCGAATCAACCTTGTTAAAGGTTAGAAGCAAGATGATATTGATGACTTCGTCCAACAAGCCTAAAGACGCCATCTGGTGAAGGAGTTCTCGCTCACTCTGGGTGATGTTCCCCTTACGCGTTTGCTTGATTTCCGCTAAAAATTGTAGGGGAGTTTTATTTTTGGCTTCCCTGATAATGGTCATTTCTTTGGGGCTAAAGTCAGAAGTAGCTGGTTTTTGTGCTATCTTTTCACGCATGCGTTTGACTGAAATAACCTGAGCCACTGTAGTCGCCTTGGCTAATTGATAGGTTTCAAACCAGGTCCATTTTTTTTCATCTGCGATGGCAAACAATTCCAAAACATCCGCCTGCTCGTCTTCAAAACGCAAGCCATCTCGAGCCATCAGGCACTGGAAATGTTCCAAGTCAAAATCATTTTTTAACTTGCTTTTAGACTCGCTTGGTGTCACTTCTTCAGTCAGGGTTGGAAAGACTTGGCTCAAAGAAACAGAGAGTGCTTCTCCCTCACTTGGTGCCTGTTTCATAACAGAAACAGCTACATCACCAATCTTTTTCTCTAATAATCTACTATAGACAGAATGACTTAAAAAATCCTGACTAGTTAGGGGAGAATGAAGCTGTAATTCATAGTTCTCCCCCTTCTGATAAAGGGTCAACAAATCCAAAGCAGATAAAATTTTAAAGGATTGGAGCAAGGTCGGCATGCCAAAGTTTAAGTGGTTGAGAATATGGGAAAAGAGATGCTCCTTTTGCCCTCCATCCCAAAAGGTAATGGCGTATAGATAGAGGCTCAGTGCCTCCTGACCGATAATCGGGAGGTAGCACTGTACCAGAGAAGAGGTATCTTGCGACACCCGATTATTCTTTATAAAAGAAAAACGGTCATTTGGTTTCATCTATTTTTCCTTTTTCTTCTTAGAAGACTGGGTGATCTGCTGGAGCAGACTCTCCAACTCACTCACATCCTTAAAGCTACGGTAAACACTGGCAAAACGAACATAGGTAATCTCATCCAGATCTGCCAATTCTTCCATGACTAAAGAACCAATGTATTCACTTTGGATCTCATTCTCACTGCGACTACGGAGTTTTTGCTCAATACGGTTGACCACCATGTTGATTTCATCACTTGACACAGGACGCTTCTGGGCTGAGCGGATAATCCCATTAAAGATTTTATCTCTCGAAAACTGCTCTCGCGTACCGTCTTTTTTGACGACAACCAGCGTTCTTTCTTCTACTCGTTCATAGGTTGTAAAACGATGCTGACACTCGTCGCACTCACGTCTTCGACGGATGGTATTTCCTTCTTCGGCTTGTCGACTATCAACAACACTAGACTTGGTAGCCCCACATTTTGGACAACGCATGCATTTCCCTCCTTGTCGTTTTCTTTTCATTATACCATTTTTTGAGCAATTCCCAAAACAATTCTTATTTTTACTTGACAAGTTTTTTGTTTTATTGTATTATTTGATTAGAACAAGCAAGACAAAGAAAGGAGACTATGATGTCCTGGTCATTTGATAATACAAAACCGATTTATTTACAGATTATGGAAAAAATCAAATTACAGATTGTTTCCCATGAACTGGAACCCAATCAACAGCTCCCTACCGTGAGAGATTTGGCGAGCGAGGCTGGGGTTAATCCTAATACCATTCAGCGCGCCTTGTCTGACCTCGAACGTGAAGGATTTGTATACAGCAAGCGGACAACTGGTCGATTTGTCACCGAGGATTTGGACCTCATCCTTCAGTCCCGCAAACAACTTTCCGAGGAGCAGCTACAACAATTCGTCTCTTGCATGCTTCAATTTGGCTACAAAAAAGAAGAACTGCCAAATGTATTAAGCGACTATATTAAAGGAGTTTAAGACTATGACACTACTAGCACTTGAAAATGTATCAAAATCATATGGAGCAACTGCGGCACTTGACAATATCTCACTAGAGATCTCAGCCGGAAAGATTGTCGGGCTCCTCGGACCAAACGGATCCGGAAAAACAACCTTGATCAAACTGATCAATGGTCTTCTTCAGCCAGATAAAGGACGTGTCCTCATTAACGGATTGGATCCAAGTCCTGCTACAAAGGCTATTGTCTCCTATCTGCCTGACACAACTTATCTCAATGAAGAGATGAAGGTCAAAGATGCTCTAACCTATTTTAAAACCTTCTATCAGGATTTTAATCTCGAAAGAGCCCAACACCTGTTAGCTGATCTTGGCATTGATGAGAACAACCGCCTCAAGAAACTATCAAAAGGGAACAAGGAAAAAGTTCAACTCATTCTGGTTATGAGCCGCGAAGCTCGTCTTTATGTCCTCGATGAACCGATCGGTGGAGTGGATCCAGCTGCCCGTGATTATATCCTCAATACCATCATCAACAACTACTCACCAACCTCAACAGTACTGATTTCAACCCACTTGATTTCAGATATTGAGCCAATCTTGGATGAGATCATCTTCCTCAAAGACGGGAAAGTCGTCCGCCAAGGAAATGTTGATGATATTCGTTACGAGTCAGGCGAATCAATTGACCAGCTCTTCCGCCAGGAATTTAAAGCCTAAGCAAAGGAGATTATTATGTTTTGGAATTTAGTTCGTTATGAATTTAAAAATATCAATAAATGGTATCTTGCACTCTACGGTGCTGTACTTGCAATTTCAGTTTTGATTGGAATATCCTTTTCTGGTATCAGTCAGCACTACACTAGTTATGGTAATGATCCCTCCTACCTATTAGGATTTTTAATTTTGGTATTTGGAGGACTCAGCGTCACTCTTTGGATTGCAACAATCTTTTTAATCATCCGAAGATTTAAGGGCAGTGTCTATGATCGCCAAGGTTACTTGACCTTGACTTTGCCTGTCTCTGAGCACCAAATCATCACCGCAAAACTTTTAGGCGGCCTTGTCTGGTCCATCTTAAGCTATATCGTCTTTATCTTGAGTATATTGATCATCATCTTCTTAACACCAATAGAAAAAGACTTCACTGCCTTCTATAACTTCATTTCCCCTTACCTCAGTTACGGTGGACTTTATGTGGTTTCACTACTTGTCGGTTCGATTACATGGATCTTGTCCATCTACCTCGCAATCTCGATCGGTCAACTCTTTAATGAGTATCGAACAGCTATGGGGATTCTAGCCTATATCGTCATTGCCATCGTTATTGGTTATATCACCTTCTTCTTACGAATTGAAAATGACTTTCATACGATGATTGGAGTAGAAATCATTCGTGATCTCGTTCTAGCGACGATCTATTACCTCGGAACCTACTACATCTTGAAAAACAAGGTTAACTTGCAATAAAAAATGCCCAGCTAGAAAGCTGGGTTTTTCTTTAACTCAATATCAAACTGGCTACACTGGGACTAACAAAAACATAGAGAATACCAGTGACACCGATAGCTAAGCCACCCATGGCTCCTGCTACAGAACCATATCGAAAGGCGGTTCCCGTTCCGACTGCGTGACCTGTCCCTCCAAGGGAAAGGCCTACAGCCACTGGATCATCAATCTTCAACCACTTCAAAAGGGTTGGTCCAATAACACTGGTCAAAATCCCAGTTGCTACTACAACCACCAAGGTCACGGTCGTCAAGCCTTGCAATTTTTCTGTGATCCCCACTGCCATGGCGGTTGTCACTGACTTGGGAAAGAGAGAAATGGCTAGGAAAAAGTCCATGCCAAATATTTTCGCCACTATGGCAGTGAAGCTAGTATTGACAACTACTGCTAGCAGACTACCAAAGAGAATACTCCGAGCATGGTGCTTCATCAGATGAAAACTTTTATAAAGCGGAATCCCTAGAGCCACTGTCGATGGGACTATCAAGTTATTCAGATAAACCCCACCTTGGTAGTAATCTTGATAAGAAATACCCGTCGCCTTAAGAAGGATGATAATGAAAATTGCCGACAAAAGCAAAGGTGTTGTCAAAGGATGGGGAAAACGTCTGTAAATCAGCATTCCCACTAGATAAGCTAGGATAGATAAGGCGATTCCAAACAAAGGATTCGATACAAATTCACTCATTTCGTTTCTCCCTTCTCATAATCTCCCTCAAACCGTCGCTTGATGAACTGAACCACTAGAGCTATGAGGATAATATTGATAACAGCCGCGAAAAAGACAATTAGGACGATGGGCAAGAGATAGGGGGCAATCACATCAAATTTTTCCATGATACCCACTGCTGGCGGCAAAAAGAGAATGGTCATATTAGCCAGCAAGAAATTTCCGACCATGTTGACGTGCCTTGTTCTCAGCCACTTGAACTGCAGGGCTAGAAAGAGAATAATCAAACCGATAATACTGCCTGGGATAGGCAGATGAAAAAAACTGGAGATTCCCTCACCGATTAGAGAAATCACAAAGAGAATCATTAATTGAACATATAATTTCATCCTAAACTCCATGAAATAAACTTCTTGCATACCAGTTTACTCTTTTTTCAGAAAATTTCAAGGAAATATTGAAATTCTTCCTTCTTGCAAGGATTAGTTAAAAGTAGTATAATAATTGCATGCGCAATCATCTTGTGTTACTAAGATAATTAGTAATGACTTTGTGATTTTTACTTTTAAAAGAAAGGAGAAAGCAATGACCTATCTGGAAAAGTGGTTTGACTACAACCGTCGTCAAAAGGAAATGGAAGCCATGTTAGAAGAAACCATCGCCCAGCAGAGTGAACAAAGGTTGACCTTGAAGGAGTTTTACCTGCTCTACTATCTGGACCTAGCTGATGAAAAATCTTTACGGCAGATTGACCTGCCAGATAAACTCCATCTCAGTCCAAGCGCAGTTTCTCGGATGGTGGCTCGCTTGGAAGCTAAAAATTGCGGTCTGCTTAGTCGCATGTGTTGTGATCAAGATAGACGTTCTAGCTTTATCTGCCTGACAGGTGATGGGCAAAAGACACTGGCCTCGCTACAAAAGGCTGTCGAAGAAAGCTTGGAAACTGGTTTGGATTTCTTGATTTAAGATGATTTTAGAAAAAGTTGCGTGCGCAATCATTTTTCTTGACATTCTCTTTTACAAGGAGTAAAATAAAGTCATCATTAAATAAAGGAGTTTTTAAAATGATTGAAATTACCTATCTAGATGCCAGCAAGAACGAAAGAACTGTAACTTTCGAATCTTATGACGACTTTGATCGTTCACAACAAGCTTGCCTTATCGGCGTCGCAGACTACTACCCTGTCCAAAAATTAACTTACAACGGTCATGATTTGGACTACCATGGGACTTACGGAGATGTCTTCTTCTATCTCATGAAACAAGATTTAAGCCAATATAACTAAAAAAGGAGAAATACAATGGCAAAAGCAATTACAGATGCAACATTCGAACAAGAAACAAAAGACGGTTTGGTCTTAGTAGACTTCTGGGCAACTTGGTGTGGTCCATGTCGCATGCAAGGTCCAATCTTGGATAAATTGTCTGAAGAACTTTCAGAAGATGTCTTGAAAATCGTTAAAATGGACGTTGATGAAAATCCAAACACAGCTCGTGCCTTTGGAATCATGTCTATCCCAACTCTTCTTTTCAAAAAAGACGGCCAAGTGGTAAAACAAGTTGCTGGTGTTCATACAGCAGAACAAATCAAGGCTATCGTTGCTGAATTGAGCTAATCACGAAACACTCCCATTCAAAAAGGGAGTGCTTTTTTGTTTGCATAGAAAAAGCCCTGTTCCTCAAACTGAGAACAGGACTCTTTTTTCATTTCTTATTCTTCTGTTCCAAGGCAGTTTTTCGCAACAAGAGCTGCAAGTACACCACCAACGATTGGAGCAAGGATGAAAATCCAAACTTGTTGAAGAGCTGCGCCACCAACCAAGACAGCTGGAGCCAAACTACGAGCTGGGTTTACTGAAAGGCCAGTGATGTTCAATCCTACAAGAATCATAGCCATCAAGGACAAACCGATTACCAAACCAGCAATCGCGCCATTTCCTTTGCTTGCTGATGTTACCGTCATGATAACCAAGACAAACAAGAAAGTTGCGATGACTTCAAACAAGAAACCACCAAAGACAGTGACACCGTTTGCTAAGGCATTTTCACCAAGACTTGCAGTTGACATGCCTGAGTTAGACAAGAGGAAGAATACTGCAGCCGATGCAAGGAAAGCTCCAACTACTTGTCCAAGGATGTAGTTTACAAGCTCTGAAGATGACAAACGTTTGTTTACAAACATAGCGATCGAAACAGCTGGGTTCAAATGAGCACCTGAAACAGTTCCGATTGAAAAAGCTGCGACTACGATTGCCAAACCAAAGGCAAAAGCAATTCCAAGGTGTCCAAGACCTTCAACACCATTTCCAAAAACAACAGCTCCTGTTCCGATGAACACAAGCATAAATGTACCGATTAATTCAGCAACAAATTTTTTCATGATAAGTCTCCTTTTTTCAAACTATGTATTAGTCTATCAGAAGAAGGAACGGGTTTCAAGAAATTTGATTGGAAATTTCATACATGTTGCAATATTGTTTTCAAAATTTGTATATTTTTAATGTATTACAATTAGTTGTAAATCTCTATATTTGATGGCTATACTATACTGAATAAAATGAGAGTTTGTATTAATCTTTTTAAATAGCATAGAACTCTCTATTTAATCCATTCCCCATTGTAATTGACATGATATCCATCAGGTGTAGTTGTATTGACTGCTAAGGCACCTGAACCATATGCATAGTACCATTTCCCTGAGACACTAAACCAACCTGTTTGCATTGCTCCCGAAGAATTGAGGTAATACCATAATCCTCCTGTTTTCACCCAGCCTGTTTTCATTCCACCTGAAGAATTAAGATAATACCATGAACCGCCTGTTTTTACCCAGCCTGTTTGCATCCATCCTGAACTGTCAAAATAATACCATGTACTGTCGATTAGTTCCCAACCATTAGTTGTATAAGAACCATTGTTGTGTCTGTACCACCAACGACCAGAGGATTGAATCCAACTTCCTTTCGAAGCCGCTTTTTGTTTTAACAATAAATATTGTTTATATGCTTCAGATACTTTCGTATATTCCTTTTTAGCAGCCTCTTTTTTAGCATTAGCAAGTTTTAATTTAACATTGGCATTATCGAGCGCTTTTTTAGATTCCTCAACCTTTTGTTTAGCTCTAATCAATTGTTTTTTAGCATCGTCGAGTTTTCTTGGAGCATTTTTGAGGTTAATGACATCTTGTTGCGCCTTTGTCAAATCCTTTTTAGCATTAGCTAATGACTGTTCCGCATTCTTACTAGCATGAGATTTATTATTCTTGATTGCTTTCAATCGATTTAATTGAGATTCTTGTTTCAAAAATTCAGTTTTAGCAGCACTCAGCAAAGTTTGTTGTTTACTCAATTCTGCTTGTGCTGATTTCAAAACGTTTAGCTTAGCTTCATTTTGTTTTGTCAAATCCACAAGACGTTTTTTAGATTTGTCTAGTTCTTTTTTATCTTTATCTAAAGTCGTTTTAGCAATGGTAAGGTTATTGTTTAGAGACGATAGTTTTTCATTTGCCACAGTCTCTTCATTTCTTTGTTTTCGATTAAAATTATCTAAAGCTTCTTTCGCTTTAGTATAGGCTGGATTTTTAGGATGTGTGATTTCATTCCAAACATAACGGAAAGTTGTCTTCGGTAAGAATTTTACACGTTTACCGTTAAAATAAAATTCAGAGCGATTTTTATCTCCATCCTTATTTTCTGCTCTTGCTAAAAAATGTGAGCTATAAGGATTACTATAATACGTCTCACCGTTATAAGTATAACTACTTCTTTCAGATGGGCTAACTACAGATGGTAAGGTATTATAAACATCTCTATTATTATCAGATACAAATGTTAATATACCATAACCGTTAGTTTGCGTCATAGCAAGCCCAGTCCCTGAGGCAGCTAATAAAGGTATTCTATGTCCGTAGTTATATCTATTCACCTCATTTGGATTATCAGTACCATAACTACTTGCATTATTATAATCATGGAAGTAAGATAATAATTCTTCATAAGCAATCTGTTTTTCATCTAAAGTTGATTTTTCTTGTAACGAACCCTGAGAAGCATTTTCTGTTTCACCCTTAAGTTCAAACTCACTTGTTTTCAAAACAGTATCATGACTCAATTCATTATTTCTTGCCATTTCATCCGTTCTGGCTTTTGCCCATTTCAAAGCTTTATCCGTTACCTCAGGCACTGGGATATCTATACCATTTATACGACGTAATTCTACTAGATACTCTCTTATATATCTAGAAACTTTTTTATAATCTACAACATGAGGTTTATCAACATCATCTTTAGAGTTTACTATTATTGTTTCAGTTTTTTCTCCGTTAAAGTCGACATTTTCATTTGAAACAACATAATATCTTTTACCATCTTTACCTATCCAAGATGAATATTCAGGAGATAATGTAGTTGACATAGAATTATCATCACTTACCTTATCTTCTTTTAATTGATGTTCTACTTTTTCTGTTAAAAATTCAGATCCAGCCGACTTTACATTCTTTTCAAGATTAGAACGTGTCTTATTTCCTCTTTCTACAAGTGCTTTTCTTTCTTGCTCTGCTTTGGATACTGAATTAGTTAAAGAATTTACTTTATCTTGGTTCGCTTTCACTTTCGCATCTAATTTCTCAGTTGCTTGTTGAAGCTCGCGTAGTGTATTCCAATCAAAAGAATTCTCTGCTACCCTTACTTTGTCTTGTGCCTTTTTTACGTCTGCTGCTCTTTGATCAACCTGAGTTTTTGCCTTATTAACAACTGTTTGTTGGTTCTCGACACTTGTCTGAGCTTGTTTCTCACCTTGTTTTGCTCCAGCCAAATTTTCTTCGGCTTTCTTGACAGTTACTTGTTTTGCGGCAAGATTCTTTTCTGCATTTTTAATTTTCTCAGGTGTAGCTTGCTTAGCAAATTCTTGTGCTTGTTTCAAAGCATCATCTGCTTTGTTTTTATTTGTTACAGTAGATGCATGCTCTTGTTGTATTTTATCAACAACCTTCTGAACATTTTTTTCTTCATCAATTGCTTTGTTTAGTTTGGCTTCTGCATTTTTTACATCTGATTCTGAAACTTCAACATCCTTTTTGGTCTCTGATTGACTGACAGTAGTTTTATTCGATTGTTTATTTGTAACCTCATCTGCTTGGACATGACCATTAAAAGCAGTTACTATTGCAGTTGCAACTCCCAAACCAATCAGCACTTGTTCCTTTTTCATAAAATTAACCTTTCTTTTTAAGCGTTTACATTTTATATTTTATCATATATTTCTATATTTTTAAAGAATTACGATATTCTTAGAAATTGTTTATAAATCTATACCTTGCACTATAATTACATAAAACAACTTAACTATAAATTGTAATATATAGTTCCTCATCAACTTCTGAACTAAATTCAATCATATAGAGAATAAAAAGGATGATTAGTAACACCGATTCCGTTATTAATTCTGCTTTGCAATTACGACCCTCAACAATTTTCTTGACAATCACTACAAATAAAGCAAAAGTCCCATTAGCATCATTCTAGAACGACCTCTCTATTCCCTTACTCTCCCAACTCTGCACTGTAGGCGATAATCTGGTCAACCGTGTCTGACAAGAACTGGATGGTATCACGGAGTGGTTTGTCCGTTGAGATATCGGCTCCGATAATCATGGCTGACTCAAGCGGTGTCTTGCTACCGCCAGATTTAAGGAGATTGAGCCAGTCTTCAGCTCCAGTTTCTGAATGTTTCAGATGAAGGTAACCCGCAGTCGAGATGACAAGTCCGGCTGAGTAGGTGTAGCTATACAAGCCCATGTAGTAGTGGGCCTGGCGCATCCAAGTCAAAGAAGCATCGTCGTCAATTTCAATGGCATCTCCCCAGAAATCCGTCAAGACTTCCTTCATAATGCTGTTAAGTTTGCTTGCTCCGAAGGTTTCTCCTTCTTCAATCAATGTATAAACCTTGCGCTGGAAGGCTGCTTCCAAGAGGTGGGTGATGAAATTATGGAAGTAGGTGTCTGTCAAACGATGAGCTAGGGCAAAGCGTTTTTGACGCGGATCATCAGACTGGTGTTCCAAATAATCACTGAGAAGCAATTCATTGAAGGTTGACGGCGCTTCGACATAGTAGGTCGACATGTGGGCGTTGAAGTAGCTCTGATGATTGTCAGAAAAGATAAATTGACCGGAATGCCCTATTTCATGAATCAAGGTATAGACATCGCTCAAACGGCCAGTCCAACTCATGAGAACATAAGGGTGCACGCGATATGGATCCGCCGCATAACCACCAGAATCCTTACCACTATTAGCAGCAAAGTCCACCCAGCGCTCTTCTTGATAGCGAGCAATTTCTTGACTGTATTCTTGACCCAATGGTGCGACTGACTTCATAACCAAGTCATAGGCATCATCAATGCTCACTTCAGGATTGAGGGCGCTATCCAAGTCCAATTTCCAGTCTGCAAAGGTCATCTTTTCAAGACCATTGACCTTGGCAACATGCTTGAGGTATCTCTGAGCAACTGGCGCAAAGTCCTTCATGATGAGGTCAATCTGGCGATCAAACATAGCACGGTCCACTTCTTGCTCAGCCAGAAGATAGTCAAAGACTGAGTCGTAACCCTTCATATCTGCCAATAGTTTTTCAGACTTTACCTGAGCAAGATAGGCTGCCCCAGCCGTATTTTGGTGCTTACGGAGACCTTCTGAGAAAGAACGGAAGGATTTTTCACGTACCTCCGCATCCTCGTGGTTTTGGTAGAAATTCTCATAAGTTACAAAGCTGTTTTTGTAGGTCTTGCCATGAGCTTCAAAGTCAGCCATTTCAAAGTCCCCAGCTCGCATTTTGGTGTAAATATCCTGAGAACTGTAGAAAACTTCACCTAGATTGGTCAAGGCCTTCTCCACATCAGCCCCTAGGTAGTGGGCTTTTTTGATTTTGGCCTGACGAATGGCTGCCGTCAAGTGAGGCAATTTACCCAAACGGTCCAAGACCTCCTCGTCTGCTGCCACCAAGGCATCGTCAAAGAAGGTCAAGGCTACGCTGGCATCTGTTTCAAATTCCATCCCAGCTTGGGCAATATTAGCAAAATCTTCATTGCTATAGTCTGTCGTCTGAGGCATAAAGGCATAATTGCCAATATGGCTCATCTGGATATAGATTTGCTCCAATTCCGCAAAGGCCTTCTCGAAATCTTCGAAAGTGTGAAGATTGCCCTTGTAGTCACGGCTAAATTGGTTGATATCTTCGCGCGTTTTCTCGATTGCTCGCAAGAAATCCTCACGGTCTTGGTAAAGGGCGGTTAAATCCCAAAGTTCCTTCTCTGGAAATTCTGAACGGTGTTTTTGTTCCATTTTCTTCCTCTTATTTTTCTAATTCTACTAAAACACTAAGGGCTGATAAGGCGTAAAGTGGGGCTGTTTCCGCTCGCAAGATGCGAGGGCCAAGTCCTGCCAAGACGGCTCCTTTAGCTTCAAAACTTTCGATTTCTGCTGGTGAGATACCGCCTTCTGGACCAAAGATAAAGAGCAGTTTGGCTCCTTTTTCAAGACCAGCGACTGATTGCAGGAGCGCAGCGACTTCTCCTTCTTTTGCTGACTCTTCATAGGCTACTACGATAGAGTCAAACTGGTCAAACTGAGCTAGAAAATCTGCTTTTTTCTCGAAAAGCTGAATAGTTGGAACGATATTACGTTTGCTTTGTTCGGCTGCTCCAAGGGCGATTTTTTCTAGTTTTTCAACCTTTTTGCCTAGTTTCTTGCCGTCCCACTTGGCGACTGACCAATCGGCAGGGAAGGCCCAGATTTGACTAGCTCCTAGTTCTGTTACTTTCTGAGTAATAAACTCCAGCTTGTCTCCCTTGGGAAATCCAGATGCGATGGTCACTTGGATTGGCAGTTCCACATTGTCAACTAATTCTTCTACCAACTCAAACTGACGATTCTCCACATCCAACACGCGCGCCAAACGCTTGATGCCATCATCAAAGACCAAGGTCACCTCATCATCTTCTTTCAAGCGCATAACCTGAAACATATGCTTGCTGGTTTCCTTGTCCTCAATGGTGATAGGTGATGTAGCACTGCCTTTGACAAAATACTGCTGCATGCTAGCCTCCAATCACACCTGAAATATCCTTAGTCTTCTTAAAGACACAGGCATTCCATTCCCCTTGAATCATATGGGTTTCAAGGAAAAATCCAGCTGACTCAGCTGACTCGCGCACCATATCCCACTTGTCCTTGATAATGCCACTCATGATCAGATAGCCTTCATCCTTGACCAAACGATAAGCATCCTCTGTCAGATGAATGAGAATATCCGCCAAGATATTAGCCACAATCACATCTGCCTCAATCTCAACACCCTTAAGCAAATCTCCTGCCGCTACATGGATATTTTCCATGCCAGGGTTGAGCTCAATATTTTCCTGAGCAACACGAACCGCCACATCATCCAGGTCGTAGGCGAAAATTTCCTTAGCACCAAGTAGCGAGCTGGCAATAGAAAGGACACCTGAACCAGTCCCCACATCTAGCACCGTTTCGCCACCACGAAGAACCTGCTCCAAGGCGAAGAGACTCATCTTAGTGGTTGGATGCGTCCCAGTCCCAAAGGCCATACCAGGATCCAACTTGATAATCTTTTCTCCAGCAGTCGCCTCGTAGTCCGTCCAGGACGGCACAATGGTCAAGTCATGAGTAATGCGAGCTGGTTCATAATATTTCTTCCAGTTGTCTGCCCAGTCTTCCTCAGCCAAGGCAGTCGTACCCATCTTGATATCTCCCAAATCCATAAAGTCTGTTAATTCTGCTAAACGAGCCTGCAAATTCGCCTCAACCACTGCCACATCAACCGTATCAGGGTAGTAGGCTGTCACCACGATTTCTTCTTGCTGCTCTACCTCAGGGAAAATCTCACCAAAACGGTCGACATTCCCCACATAGTCCATGCTGTCTTCGATCGCAACACCTTGCGCCCCCAGCTCAATCAAGAGATTAGAGACCAGCTCCTCCCCCTCACGCTTCACTGTAACTTTTAACTCTTGCCATGTTTCCATCATTAAGATACCAAGCCCGTAAAACACAAGGCCAAAATAGGAAACTCTCTGAAGACTCTTGTGTCTAAGAGAAGTTTATCTTTTTGGCACAGTGTTTAGGGCGGGTTCAGTTTAGAAATGTAACCGAACCATCCTTTCTATTTGTCAATCAATTTTTTCATGTAAACCATATCCATACCTTCTTTTTCAGGCTCGATATGGGTTTGACGGTAGCCATTTTTCTCATAAAAGGCGACCATGACCGCATCCTGTAATACCGTACACAAGTCCCACTGTTTAATCGTTGGAAATTCCTTTTCCAGTAATCTCAATCCCTCAGAACCATAACCTTTTCCTTGATACTGGGGCAAAATCGCTGCGGTCCCCAACCAAGCTTTCGTTAACTCGTCATTGGTCTGAACTCGTAAAAATCCGATGTTTTCTTCATCTTTTTTTACAAAGTAGTAATAGCTATTGGGACGCTCGACTAGTTTCCACTTAATTCGTTCACGGTCCTCCAGATAAGGATCGTATTCGTCTTGGTATTTCTCATAGACTGCCTTAAAGCTAGCCCTTTGAATTGCAATTACGGTTTCTAAATCCTCTGCTCCTGCTCGTTCAAGTCTAATCATAGTCTCTCTCCAAATAATCCCTCACCCTATCCTGCAACTGGGGTACAACCCTATCTGAGCCAAGAAACTCGTCAATGCCCATCAGTTTGTAGCCCTGCCCTTCATCACCAAAGACAATCTTGTCAAACTGTTCCTGAGTCAACTTTCCCACTAGAAAGACGGATTCCTTCCCCTCAAAAAGCATACTTGGGTACACCTTACTCCAAAGCAGGCAATCTTCAGTCAGATGAATTCCTAGTTCTTCATAAGCTTCACGCTCCGCGCACTCAAAAGGACTTTCATCACCTTCTCGTCCGCCACCTGGCAACTCCCACATATTGGGCCAAGGGATATTTTCCTTGTCATCACGCAAGATGGTCAGTAGCTTATCTCCACAAAAGAGGGCAATTTTACAACCCGTAAAATCCAAGTGTTTATCCAATAATTCCATGATGATGACCTTTTCTTATCATAACTACTACTCTATAGAAAACCCCTAGCTAGCTTTCTTCAATTACATTTTGACACTCTGCATCCCAGTACGCCCGCCATCTACCATGTTTTTTAGCAAAATAAACCGTAAACTCATCATTTACATAATCTGCAACATAGCGAAGATTAGGCGGACTTTCCTCAAAACTTAATATCCAAGGATGAAAGTAAAAGGTTTTCTCCCACTTCTTCTGAGTATAGCCTAGATCCTTGGCATACTGGGGAATAGGCTGCTGCATCTCGCTTTCCAAATAGGACTGAATAGCATTGTCAATACTATTTAAACGAGCTAATAGTTGCTGAAACTGGTCTTCCTCTTCCGTCTTAAAACCAACTAGAAATTCAAATTCCGAAAAGTCTTCAGGAAATTCAAGTTCTGTGACTGTACCATCTTCTGCATAGCGCCCCTCCTCATCGACAAGGCGACGAGTTCCAGACTTCAATACTTGCTCGAAATCTAAATCCGCAAAGCGATTGCGGGGAAGGATGCAAACTGACTGCTCAGATTTATCTGACTTTCTCCTGAAAAACTGTTTGACTCTTTCTAGCATAGTCTCCCCTTTCTCCTTGAACTCATTATTTAAAAATGTCCACTTAGAATCTTTTCTAATATCTCGGATAAGGATAAAACTCTCCTTCTTCCAAGCCGACTTTTCCCTCTTCAAAGACTTCTTGGTTCCATTCCATGACGAACTCTTCTGCTTCTGGGTCTTCCAAAAAGTCCATGAGGGCATCCAGACCAACCTCGGCAGTATCTTTGAGGAAAAGGGCAAAATAAGCTAAAAATTCACGAGAAAATCCTTTTTTAGGCAGGTAAGGGATGACCGTCAAATAGTCTTCTTCATTGACTGTTGACTTGGCAGGATTGTAGAAAAGGACTGCTTCTTCAAAGAGGATATCGTCTGATGATACCTCTCCGTCCTCGTCCACCATCTCCACACCTGCAGCGTTTTGTGCTTCCAAAAGAAAACTCACTTCTACCGCATGGTTGCGCTTGTCCCAACTAATCTCAAAGTCAAAGGGAAAGTTCTTCTCCAATTCTTCCTCTAAAACATCTAAAAATCCGTATGTTGCCATTTTGTCCTCTTTCTATGCGACTCTTTAATCGCCCCGATTGCTCGGAAATATGCTAAAATAGATACTACCATCTTACCACATATACATCAGAAAATCCATGTTAGAAAGGACTGCTATGCCAGACAATCTCGCGCTTCGCATGCGCCCCAAAACCATCGACCAGGTCATCGGTCAGGAGCATCTAATCGGACCTGGAAAAATTATCCGTCGCATGGTGGAAGCCAATCGTCTGTCCTCCATGATTCTCTACGGACCTCCAGGAATCGGAAAGACCAGTATCGCCTCTGCCATCGCTGGGACCACCAAGTATGCCTTTCGGACCTTTAATGCGACAGTCGATAGTAAGAAGCGACTGCAAGAAATTGCTGAAGAGGCTAAATTCTCAGGTGGACTAGTTCTGCTACTGGACGAGATTCACCGACTAGATAAAACCAAGCAAGATTTTCTACTTCCCCTCTTGGAAAGTGGTCTGGTCATCATGATTGGGGCTACGACTGAAAATCCTTTCTTTTCTGTCACTCCAGCCATTCGTAGTCGTGTTCAGATTTTTGAGTTAGAACCCTTGGCCAATCAAGATGTTAAAGAGGCGATTCAAATCGCTCTAACTGACCCTGAACGTGGCTTTGATTTCCCAGTTGAGCTAGATGAGGATGCACTGGATTTCATCGCGACCTCTACAAATGGAGACCTGCGTTCTACCTTTAATTCACTAGATTTAGCCGTCCTCTCTACTCCAGAAAACGAAAAGGGAACTCGTCATATCACCCTCAGCATCATGGAAAATAGCCTGCAACGCAGTTATATTACAATGGATAAGGATGGGGACGGTCACTACGATGTCCTCTCAGCCCTGCAAAAGTCCATCCGTGGCTCGGATGTCGATGCCAGTCTCCACTACGCGGCCCGCTTGATTGAAGCTGGTGATTTACCTAGTCTCGCTCGTCGCTTGACTGTTATCGCCTATGAGGATATCGGTTTGGCCAATCCTGAAGCTCAGATTCATACCGTAACTGCTCTAGATGCTGCTCAAAAGATTGGTTTCCCAGAAGCTCGCATTCTCATTGCCAATGTGGTGATTGATTTGGCCCTTTCTCCCAAATCCAACTCAGCCTATGTGGCGATGGACAAGGCACTTGCTGACCTTAAAACATCAGGGCATTTGCCTATCCCTCGACACCTGCGCGATGGCCACTACAGCGGAAGCAAGGAACTTGGGAATGCGCAAAACTATCTCTATCCGCACAACTATCCTGGAAACTGGGTCAAGCAAGACTATCTGCCAGAAAAAATCAAAGACCAGCGCTATTTCACTCCGGAAGATACTGGCAAGTACGAACGGGCCTTGGCGCAACGCAAGGAAACCATTGATAAATTACGGGACTTGTGAAATCCTTTTCAAATAATTGCATTTTCCTCTTGATTTTTTTTGAAAAAGTGGTATCATATAAACATAGAAACGCTGTGGTGTACGACTTCACACTTAAGTGTTGACCGACTATTTTTTGTATTATTAGGGAAACAAAAGTCTTCTAACAGCATGTAGGCCGTCTCACACGGAAACAGCTTCAGTTAGAGCGAGTTGCCCACCTGCTTAATTGCGCGGGTTCAATACAAACCGTGAAGTTTCGGCACCAATACAGCTTTTTCTTTGCCTCCTTAGCTCAGTTGGTAGAGCAGTAGACTCTTAATCTATGGGTCGCAGGTTCGAGCCCTGCAGGGGGCATCTAAATCAACAGGAAAAAGCCTTGATTTATAAGGCTTTTTTGCTTGTCTATAACTGATTTGCCCCATCATTTGCCCCACATTTTTTTATGAGCAATCTTTCCAAACATCTCTAATTTGATTAAATTCTTCAAAAATTTTCTCTTCTAAAGTGTGTCCATATACTTCTACTAACATTGAAATATCTCTATGCCCTAGAATTTTTGCAATAACTCCAAGGTCAAATCCTTTGTGCCAGAGGTAGCTTCCATAGGTATGACGTGCTCCTTTTGTCGTGATAATTGGATAAATATCTAATTCATTTAAAAGAACACTCAAAGCTTTATTGACACTTGCAATATCTGGTACCAAGTGAATATATCCATAATGCTGAAAAATCATTTTATACCTATTCTTGATTCCTAGCTCTTTATTAGCCTTCTCCTGTTCAATTTTTAGGACTTGTAATATCTTAATACATTCTTCGTCTATCGGTACCATCCGAATAGACGTTTTATTTTTTGGAGGGACAAATTTATGAGAAAGGGTATTAAACCTCCTATATGTTTTTAGCAGTCCTCTGTCAAAGTCAACTTCATTCCAAGTTAACGCTATTAACTCTCCAAACCTCATGCCTGTTTTTAATAGAAAATAGACAATATAAGGAACAATTGAACGTTGGTAATCAAATTTTCTCTTTACTGCTAAAAGTAAATCCAGATAGTCCTTTTCTGTATGTAAATATTTCTCTTCTGTCATCTGTTGTTCTTTGGATGAAAATAACTCGACATGTTGTGTAAAATCATCTATTAGAACTTTGTCTGCAATTGCCATTTGGATGCTCTGATGAATCCCAGTATTCAATCTACCAAGAAAATTTCTACCAACTGTTTGTCCATACTTATTCATAATTCTTTGGTATTCACTCGCACGAATTTGAGTGACTTTTTTATTTCCAAATAATCTTTCAATTGTGTTTTTACGGAGAAGATATTTTTTCTTTGTCTCTTCCGACCTACTACTCGGTAGAATTTTTAGTTCAAGCCATTCTTGATACAGATCTACAAGAGAAATATCTCTAGAAATTCTTTTTCCTAAACGAAGTTCTTGCAGAATCGGTTCAGCTTCTGACTCTGCAAGTTTTTTTGTTTTAAAACCGCTATTATGAACAACAGTTTTCCCTTCGCTACGAATTTCATAGGTCCATAAATTACTATCTCCTCGCTTTCGATAACGAACACTTGCCATATTACGCCACCTCAGTTCCTAGAATCTCATTTACAACACTTTTTGGAACAACCATCAAACGTTTGCGATTATAAAATGTATAGCCTCGTGAGACAAGTAATTCTCTTGCCTGATGAATGATATCATTTGCTGTATGAGGGCGATAGCCCATTTCAATTAATTCTTTGTTACTAATTAAATTATTGTCCATAGTTATCCTCCTTATTTATTTTCTAAATTCAGAAACTCGCCTACAAGTAGTTGTAATTCTGCATTTAATTTAGGGAGATTCTGTATTAATACTTCTTTTAATTCTTCCGCAAATTGGTTCGTTTCTTCTCTCAATAGTTTGCGGACTCTTGTTTTTTTCTTTTTGATGCTGTCTGATTTTAAATTTGGAAAAGCCAATGATAACAGTTCAGGATTGTTGAGAAAGATAATTGTAAATGCTCTTTGCTCCACTCGAATATGTTCTAGCTTATAAAATCCGAAATTATCAAGTCGATTCATAACATCTTGGACCATCTCCTCACCAATCGCTTTGGTTCTAAGTTGGAATTCCAGTCTCCACCAAAACGGATTTACAGCCAAATCTAGCTTCTCATCGCGCTTGTGAGCAATGATTTCTTTATTCTTATCATATAACCTAACTTGTACATTACTACCGCTAGAACCCCAATATTTCGTCTCTAATTCACCCCCTCTACCATAGAAGACCTTATGGGTAACACCACCTTTAATATGTTGCAAATTAACGATTTCAGGCCTATTGAAAATGTCAAATGCCAAATCAAAACGAGACAAACGTACTGTCAATGAATTCAATCTAGCAAAGTACATTAATTGCCTCCATACTTTCATTCCATCAAATTCTTTTAAAGTATTAGGATTGAAATCAATTCGAATCAATTGTTCATTTCCATAAGTGGATAATTGAAAAAATATAATATTGATTGAATCATACTCATTAAAATCTTTAGCTAAAGTAAATACATCATCTCGTACGTTATCATGTATTTCAAATGAATCAACTCTTGTACTTATTGCCTGTTTCAGATTTTTAAAAATTTGTCTTAGGGAACCAATGTCTGTATCCCAGATAACCGTTAATCTATCAATACTGACATCTAACCGCTGTACTAATTCTCCTACATCACATCGTTCTTGAATACTTCTTAAATCTTGTATAGAAACCAACAAAATTGTCCCCCCTTCTTTTAGATTTTTTAGGTTTCAGAAACACCGTCAAATCAACGATTGCTCGTTCCGTCGTTCTTTGGGCGTTGCCCTAAGTGTCCCTTTTTGCTGGCTGTTAGAATAGCCAGCTTTTGCTTGGCTAGAAATTGTCTGGACGGCAGTCTGCAGGACTTCGCCTGACTTCCCGTCAGGCTCGTCCCTTGTCCTTGTCCACACAATTTCTAGCTCCAAGGCTTCGAATAGTCGTAAGTCATAGTCTCGTTCTCAACTTCCTCCTCACTCACTGTTCCTAAACTTATGAGCTATTTTTATCGTTTATAACTTATTTTTAAGTTATAAATATATTTTATAAAAAATATTTTAGTTAGTCAACTAAAAACTTGATTTGTAAGTTTATAGGTGATAAAATAAGTTAAAAATAAAAATAGGAGTTTCCCATGACCTTTATTATTCAAAATTTTGGACCCAATTTGGCACGACTACGCATAGAAAAAGGGGTAAGCCAAACTCAACTAGCTGAAGATTTAGGAATCGGTAAACAGTCCATCTCTGATTACGAAAAACAAAAAAGCTATCCTACCTTTGCAAATTTGGATAAGATAGCAGAATATTTTAATGCAACTCCAACCCAACTCTTTGGAACGAGTAAAGAGATTGAGTTAGAAAAGAGTGTTCTTGAATCTAATGAATACTCTGATAAAGTAAGTGAAATCTTAAAAGCTGTCAAATACATCGAGCATTTCCTACATACTGATGGACAGTACTTAGAGGATTTACTTTACCTAACAAGAGGCAACCAACTATACACAGAAGATGGAAAAGAGTTGTATATTGATCCAACTTCTCAGAAAAGAACACTTCATACCCAATATGAACCTGGTTTTATTGTAGCAAGGGATAAATCTCCACTAGAACTCTTAATTGAAAATAAGGAATTGTTTGATAAATAGAAAAAGCGAGGATAACCTCGCTTCAGATTGAAGTTAAAATCTTTAGAAGACACTTTTATAAGGACTTTGTCTTCAATCTGTGAAAAGGAGTGAAAACTCCTTTTCTTTTTGTAAGTCAGACTGAAACTTCCAAATTGTTTATTTATTTTATTGACATTTTCTATAAAAATAAGTACAATAGTCTTATTATCAAACTATACTATATAGGGGGTATTGAAATGAAATTTTCTAATCGTTTACTGCTATTCCTTGCAGGAGTTGTTTTTGTCCTTTTAGGACTTTTCCTATTTACAAACCCAGTAGCTAATCTTGTTGCTTACAGCTGGTGGATTGCATTTGGTTTACTGGTTTCTTCTATAGCAGCTATTTTAGGCTATTTCTCTGCACCAAAAGAGCTTCGCTCACCTGTTTATCTTTTCCAAGGATTTGTTAGTCTTCTCTTAGCTCTTTACCTCGTTGCTTATGGCTTTGTGACCCTGCCGGTCGTCATTCCGACCATTGTAGGAATTTGGTTAATTGTAGAAGCCATTATTGCTTTCTTTAAAGGCAATCGTCTAGGATTGATTTTCCCTATTATTGGTAGCAATATCACGTGGGTAGCCTTGCTTGCATTTTTACTAGGTCTAGTGATTCTGTTCAATCCAGTGGCTACAGGTGTCTTTGTCGTTTATGTCATTGCCTTTTCATTTTTAGTTACTGGCTTCACCTACATTATTGAGGCCTTTCGTAAATAGTCTAGTTGCTATTTCTATCGCATTCAAAAAAGCTGGGAAATCATATTCTCAGCTTTTTCGTCTCTTTAATTATCACTTTTTCGCATTCCATTCTACGTAGAATTGCTCTAAGTATTCTTCCAAAAAGTGATGGCATAGTGCTCTAGCATTCGATAAGTTGGAATAATAACCGGTCGAGAACGGGGCATCGACTCAATCATACCGAAAATAAAAGAGCGAATGTTATCTGCAAAAAGAAAGCTTAGATTCTTTGCGATTTCAACAAAAAAAGCACTGTTTGTACTGACCCCAAAAAGTTAGACAAGTAATTTAAGTGAAGGATTTAGTTCTGTATTTCACAGGACTAATGTAAGTGGCTCATTTGGACTATCCTCCTGTTTTGTTTTGTCACTTACAGTATAGTCCTTTTAGGCTTTTCTTGTATTTTGAGTTTAACTAGCACCACGGGTATTATTTTTCCTTTTACTTACCAGATAGAAGTTAAAACTTAATTGAAAAGAACCATTTAATTTAACTAATGCATGTTCTTAAAATTTCCTAAGTCTACCAACAGCTCTATCTAAATCTTTCTTTTTAATCAAAATTTTAAAATTGCCTAATTTATAGAATATAAGTTTTTAAATAAAAATTTAATCTTTTTGTAATATATTGTATATTGCATAAAAGATTATTGTATGCTACAATTCACCTTGTGTAGCAGTAGTTTGTACTACTAAATATAGGAGATTTTATTCTATCTCTATAAAGTAATAAAGGAGTGTAAGCCCATGGAAAATGTTGTTGTCTCAATTTTTCATATTGAAAGTGAAGCCTTTCAGGCCTTTTCAGAATTAAAACAGTTTGTTCAAACTGAAAATACAAAATTAGCTCAGGCTTCAATTGTAAAAGCTGAAAATGGTGTTGTTAACGTCAAAGATAGCTTTGATTTGATGAATTCCCTAGGAGATGATTATTTCGAAGGCGGATTAATTGGTAGTTTAATCGGAATTTTAGGTGGACCACTAGGTGTTCTCTTTGGTTTTGCTACTGGTGGAGCAATTGGCGCCTCCGTTGGTTCAGACAAAGAATTGATCAATTCGGCATTAATTACAACCGTTAGTAAAAAGTTGACTAATGGCGAAGTAGCTATTATTGCACTTGTACAAGAAAATGATGAATCTGTTTTAAATGCTATTTTTGAAAAGTATCAGGTTGACATTGCTAGATGGGATGTCGCTACTGTTGCGGCAGAGATAGAGTCAGCTCTCAAAATTCAAGAAGATTTAGAGCATCAAGCTAAAGCTCGCTTAATTGCGGATAAAAAAGAAGCTCGTCGTGAAAAATTTGATAAATTGAAAGCTAGTATTAAAGAGAAATTTTCGAAAAAAAATTAACAGACTGAAGAGACTGAGGTATTTAGGAATCGGTAAACAGTCCATCTCTGATTACGAAAAACAAAAAAGCTATCCTACCTTTGCAAATTTGGATAAGATAGCGGAATATTTTAATGCAACTCCAACCCAACTCTTTGGAACGAGTAAAGAGATTGAGTTAGAAAAGAGTGTTCTTGAATCTAATGAATACTCTGATAAAGTAAGTGAAATCTTAAAAGCTGTCAAATACATCGAGCATTTCCTACATACTGATGGACAGTACTTAGAGGATTTACTTTACCTAACAAGAGGCAACCAACTATACACAGAAGATGGAAAAGAGTTGTATATTGATCCAACTTCTCAGAAAAGAACACTTCATACCCAATATGAACCTGGTTTTATTGAAGCAAGAGATAAATCTCCACTAGAGCTCTTAATTGAAAATAAGGAGCTATTAGATTAAATAAAAAAAGCGAGGATATCCTCGCTTTTCTATTGTAAAATCTTATTCTTCATTATCAATCATCAAACACTCCGCCTGTAAGCTGGTACGTGAGGTAAATGTGCTCCAAGGTTTTTACAATTCGCGCCACATGAAATTATTTAAGCATATCCTTTTCTTTCATTACCATTTTCTGTTATAATGTATTGTATTTCTAAAGTAGAAAGGTATTAATATGACAACTCTTATTAAGCATAAACGTGTAGAATTTTCAGAACTATTTTATGACCTAGTGTTTGTTTTTGCAATTTCAAAAGCAACTGCTTTAATTCACCCTCTTCATAGCGGTGTTGTGGCTTGGGATTCTTTACTTGATTTCTTCATCTCTGTCATGGTTATCATCAATTCCTGGATGATTCAAACCATTTATACCAATCGCTATGGAACAAACTCGTTATTTAACATGGTAATCATGTTTATCAACATGGGACTTATGCTCTTTATGTCCAATATGATTGGATACAATTGGCAACAATGGTTCTATTATACCTGTTGGGCTGTTGGTACATTGACCCTTACCTTATTTTTTCAATATTTGGTTGAATTTTTTAGAAAATCAACCGATAATACTGATCGGGAAAGTATCAAAGGTTTTCTATGGTTAACAGGTCTAGGAAGTTTAGGAGTCTATCTGGCAGCTCTTTTTCCTATTTACGTTGGAGTCTATATCTTTATTGCTAGTATTCTGCTAACATTTATTGTGCCAATTTTCTTGATTACTAAAGATGAGCATTTCCAGGTAAATCTTCCCCATTTAATCGAGCGCGTCTCCCTTCTTGTGATTATTACGTTTGGAGAGATGGTTGTTGGGCTAGCTAGCTTCTTTACAGTCGAGAATTTCTCGATTTATTCGGTTCTCAATTTCGTTATCATGCTTTCCCTGTTCTTGTTTTATTTTGGCGAATTTGACCATGCTATTGATGAAGGATCTAGTCAAAAGGGATTATTTGTAATTTATAGTCACTATCCTATTTTCATCGGGCTTATGTTGATGACAGTTTCGATGGGTTATCTCCTGAATCCCGAGGCTAATCTTCTCGTTGCAATCAGCTTCTTTTATATCGGAATTGGCCTCTTCCAAGCTGCTGTCCTAGCAAATGGGCCCTATAACAAAAACTATCTTCGCTATCCGAGAAGTTACTACTGTGCTCAAGCGACACTCTATCTGGCTGCCTTGATTCTCTCTTTGCTTTTCGCTTCTAATCCTATAACAGTGTTGAGTATTGCAACCATTTTTACTCTAGCTATAGCCATTCATTTTATTTATTTTTATGTGACACAGAATAAAAAATATTCCAAATCTAACTGGGGGTTCTTTTAATGAGTTTATAACATAAAAAAGCTTTGGGAACCAAGGCTTTTTTGTTTGTTCTGAACTAAGAAATGACAAGATTATTAGGATATTCTAAGTCTAATATAGATGGAATTCTTTTCTTATAAGAAAAAACGCTAGATAGCGTTTTTTTATTCTTAGTTACTCGTCTAATCGAATAAACATCATTGCGTTAAGCAAAGAGATGAGAGCAACTGTATTGACATTATTGGAATAGATCAGTCTCTTATTTTCAATAGGAGGAATAATAAAATTAGAAATAATGATGTCGTAAGGTGATTCTTTTAGAGCATCAAGTGATAACTCTAATTCACTCCAAACTTCCAGTTCAAAATTGTTACTGCAATAGTAAGCAAGTGTCTCTGCTACTGATTTTGCATGATACTGATCAAAATTACTCATGACCAAAACCTTTAATTTAGGTTGATTTTGTAAAATATTTAGCACCAAGTGTTTGCTATGAGTGATAAAAGTATAGGACAAATGATTGACTTTCATTGAATTACGATCCATATCCAAAGCCTCTAGATAGTGTTCAATCCCTTCCTTCACCTCTGAAACAAATCGAGGGAAAATATTTTGAAAGTTTTTGATTGTATTGCCTTTTTGATCAAATAGGATAAACTCTGTCGATAATTCCTGGCGATGCAGATGCGCCGTATTATGCAGATGCCAAATCAGATTGTCTCTATTGTCTACTTGGAGATTATACTCTCTTGATACCTGATCTACTAGATCGCCCAATAACTGATACGATTTTTTTACATAGCTGTCTGTTTTTGCATGGTTCAGAAATACTTCTTCATCTATGAAAAACATTTTTTGAAAATAGGATACAAATAGTTGACCGATCACTTCTTTATTCAAAGAGATATGATATTCAGAATCAAAACTCGCTACAATCTCGTTGATTCCTTCTGCCTGCATAAACGATTCCAACAATTGATTGTTAAAAGAGTCTCTCTCAACTTCCATGAAATGACCAAACTTTATGCGATATAAATTTGTAACCAGAAGTAATTTTAACATTCTATGAGTTGATAAATTCATCGGGAAAGAAGTTGCTTTATAGACTAATTCCAATAATTGAGACAAGGGTTCTTGAGAAAAATCTTCAAAGGGCCATTCAAGGAAATAATATTTCTCTGAAAAATACTGGGCAAAAAAGTAACGGATATCGATTTCATTTCCAGTGATTTGAACTGGATTGAGGCTAATTTCAAAACGATATTGCTTCTTAATAATTTTATTAATATGACTGATGATACGGTAAAGAGAGGAAGAACTGATATAAAACTCTTTGCAAATACTATCAGTATCACATCCTTCATTAAAAAAGATAAATTCTAAAATTGAAAAGTGGGTTGAATGCTTAAAAAAATGATGATAGACCATCTCAATATCACTATCATCGGTATTAATGATACGGATGCCGTTTGTTGAGGAATGAAATATCAAGTCAGGAAAGGAAGACCTGACCTGGGACAAGTCATCTTTTACAGAACGTTCTGCACAATGCAATAATTCTGCTAGTTCCGAAATATGAAACCAGCGTTTGTTTTCAAATAGTAATTCTAATAATTCTAATTGTCTGTGACTCTTTTTCGATAATAAATCTCTCATGAATAGCTTTTCTCTCTTTATAATAAACTAAACGATTGCCTATCAATCTTCATGCAATTATACCATATAGAGTGCATTTATCCTCTTACAACGACTTTTGCTTGTCATCAAAAGACTAGTCTAATCCCTTAGAAACCCAGTAGCATCAATCTTTTCTTATTTATTTGTACCTTTGGTGTGTTTTTATAATACGTAATTTAAGACAAATTATTATCTTTCCATATTTAAATATTATATAATTAATTTAATCAAAGGAATTGATTTTCTGAAATTGATTCTTTGATTTAGAAATAGAAAAGGAGGATACACTATGTTGTGGTCCATTATTGTAGGAGGTCTTATTGGTCTCATCGCAGGTGCAATCACTAAAAAAGGTGGTTCAATGGGATTGATTGCAAATATCTTTGCAGGTCTTATCGGTTCGTCTGTAGGGCAATCACTTCTAGGAAGCTGGGGACCTTCATTGGCTGGAATGGCTATTATTCCGTCAATCGTAGGTGCTGTGATTGTTGTTGCAGTCGTTTCATTTCTATTTGGTAAAAAATAAGCATTACCTAATAAGAAATTAAAAGTGATAAGCCATAATTTTGAATACTGTAGACGGGTAAAATTATGGTTTAAAGCTTTTCAATTGAAAGGATTTAATATGTCAAAATCAAAGAAAATATTGTTACTTATTTTCTGTATCTTAATCTTGACTATTTTCCTTCCTATTCTCATAGATTATCATCAGGTCAGTGATTTAGGAATCCACTTATTCAGTTGGAGAGAACTCTACGCTGAATTTCTGATTGCTAGATATGTCTTTTGGGGGACACTTGTCCTATCTGTTTTAGTTTTAATTTCAATGTTAGTGATACTCTTTTATCCTAAGCAATATCTAGAGATTCAATTAGAAACTCAAGAAGATACATTAAAACTAAAAAATTCAGCTATCGAAGGCTTTGTTCGATGTTTGGTTATTGATCATCAGTTGATCAAAGAACCAACGGTCCATGTAAATAGCCGCAAAAATAAATGTTTCGTTACTGTAGAAGGGAAAATTCTTCCTTCAGACAACATCTCAAATCGATGTCTAGTCATTCAGAATGAAATAACTCATGGATTAAAGCAGTTCTTTGGTATTGAACGTGAGGTAAAACTTGAAGTTAAAGTTAAAGAAGTTGAACCTCGAAAAACGACCAAAAAGACTGTTAGTCGTGTAAAGTAAGGAAGTAAAAATGGAATGGTTTAAAAAATATCAGTATCCAATTATTGCCGGTTTAGTAGGTGTCATTCTCGCTTGCTTTATCTTATCCTTTGGCTTTTTCAAAACACTCTTTGTGTTAATCTGTGGAGGCTTAGGAGCATTTGCTGGATACTATGTTAAGGAAAAATATTTAAATAAATAAAGGAGTCTCGTATGTCAAACGTAGATAAAAATGTAGAAAAAAAAGATGTTGCTGTTGTTTCTCAAGATGTTAAAGGGGAACTCACTTATGAGGATAAAGTAATCCAAAAAATCATTGGTCTTTCACTTGAAAAAGTACCTGGACTTTTGGATGTGGATGGAGGATTCTTCTCTAATCTAACAGAAAAAATTATCAATACGGATAATGTCACTCATGGTGTCAATGTTGAAGTTGGGAAAGAGCAAGTTGCAGTTGACTTGAACATTGTTGTTGAGTACCAAAAGAATGTCCCTGCTTTGTACAAAGAAATCAAAGATGTTGTGGTATCACAAGTTACAAAAATGACTGATCTAGAAGTTGTTGAAGTCAATGTGAATGTTGTTGATATCAAAACGAAGGAACAGCATGAAGCAGATTCAGTTAGCCTCCAAGACCGAGTAACTGACGTGGCTTCTTCAACAGGAGAATTTGCTTCAGAACAATTTGAAAAAGTGAAATCTGGTATTGGTTCAGGTGTTGCTGCTGTTCAAGAAAAAGTAGGCGAAGGTGTTGAAGCCGTTAAGGGCGAAACAAAGGAAAAAGCTCGCGTACACTAATTCATCTGATCAAAATCAATCAATTTAAAGGAGGCAGAATCATGTCAACAGAAGAAAAATTAAATCAAGCAAAAGGTTCCATTAAAGAAGGTGTCGGCAAAATGATTGGCGATGAAAAAATGGAAAAAGAAGGAGCAGCTGAAAAAGTTGTTTCTAAAGTAAAAGAAGTTGCTGAAGATGCAAAAGACGCTGTCGAAGGCGCTATTGAAGGTGTTAAAAACATGCTTCACAAAGACGAAAAATAAGACTAAAAGTTAATTGACCTTTTCATCTATAGTAGTCAAAAAGAGGACCGCAAATGTCCTCTTTTTTCGTAGATCGAATTCTAAACACGTTTCCCAATTTTCGCTAAAAGGAATTGTCAGTAGGAAAAAACCTTGGAATCAAGGCTTTTTGCTTGTTTAAAATAATAGCTCCCTTTTTAAAGAAAGAAAATTGAAAGGCTTACACACTACTAGACTGGCTTATTTATTCACCACCTGAGCTTCAAATTGGGCTGGTTGGTTGTCTACGTTGGTAATGGTTATCGTGTAGGGCTTGTTATTGGTGGCATCAAACACTTTTTCACCTTGGTAACTCACAACAACTCCATCTTTTTCTAAATAAATATCTGGTTGGGTGTTTGGAAGTTCTTCATCCTCCTCGTCCAAACCATGGCTTTTTATAATTTTTTGTTCCTCTACTCCATAATATACATCACCATTTCTCTCACTCCAAACACTTGAGCCAGTTAATTTAATTCTGCTTGAATCATTTTTCTTCAAGATGAAGAGTGAATAGTATTCTAGATCTTGTGTTCTGGGATTTACTCTTAAGCTGACCGATTCCCTGGTTGAAGAGTGTATTTGCCATAGTTCAAAACTGAAAGGACAAACCAGATTAGCAGCAAACTATACAAGACTCCTATAATCATTCGTGAGCGCCTACTTTTAAACAAACGTAAAAGTAAGACAAAAGAGACAATAAAGAGCAATTCTGTAAACATTTTGTCCCCCTTTCTTATCATCGTTGGCACTCTGAATAGAGCCTCGCTTCCATTTCTCACTAGTAACATTAACCATACAAAGTCTGATACATCTTATCTAGAAAAGCTTTCAACTCTTTTTGAACAATCTTTAACAGGCGTTCTTCTTCGGCTTGAGAGATGTTCACACTTTCTTTATTTTGATTACTAATATAAGAATAGTAACTACGTTTTAGGGTTAATTGATTATCTAAAATATAGTAGACATTTATTTTTTCCTCATTTACCATTGTTTCAAATAAAACCGAGACTTCATCCCTACTAGGATTCAATATTTTCAGATCGATGTCTCCTTTTATCTCTATGGAGTCAATTCCTCCATCCAAGCGGATAGCACCGTCGGGAGGAACGACATAGCCCGCTTTACGGATGTCAGGTGCATATTTTTCTGATACCATCAAACGTTGTAAGACGACTATATTGTCCTGTTCTTCAAAAGAAGTTTTTAATTGGAACCGTTCTTGGTGGCTTTGATACTGAAAATAAAGATTGATACCAACAACTAAGGCAAGTACAGAAGCGAGCAAGATTCGTATTTTTCTACATCTCGACATGTTTATCTCCTCTATCTAAGAAATCATAGAAATCTTGTTTCTAACTTTGAAAGATAACTTCCTTTTCCTTGAAAATCCTTGGAACTCTAACTCAAGTGACTACTATCTACCCTTTTTCATGATGTATTTTCGTATAGGTTTTTCAACCATTTGAACGATTTCAAATCCTTCTTTTTGGTAAAGATTGTAAGCTGTTTGATTTGCCTCGTAGACATTTAGAGAAATAGTATCTATGTCTTCATTTTCAAATGCCAAACTAACAAATTTCCTTAAAGCCTGGCTACCTAAGCCCTGCCCCTGTTTCTGGGGGTTGATAAAAAATCTCCCGATATGAAGATTCCTGTCTTCTAGCCTGATTTTCTGGATAAGTCCCACAAACTCTTGTCCATCAAAGATTGAAAAGATTCCTTCCAAATCTTGCAAGACTGGAATTGTCAAGGGAAAAGGAATCATTGGTCCCATCCATTGTTCTTGAAAGGATTTGCCAAGGGAGTTGGACCATTGGCATACGAGCTGAGCATTTTCTGGGCTCACATTTTCCTCAAAACGAATTGTCATCTTTACCTCACCATCTTATCAATGTTTCTTTATTATACTACTTCTCTTATTTTTTACGAATAGATAAGTATGATTGATCTTTATTTTTTTCTTGTTGGGAGCATTCTCGCTTCTTTCTTGGGTTTGGTCATTGACCGTTTCCCTGAGCAATCCATTATTCGACCAGCTAGTCACTGCGATTCCTGTCAGACTCGCTTGCGACCCTTAGATTTGATTCCTATTGTATCTCAGGTCTTCAATCGCTTTCGCTGTCGCTACTGCAAGATTCGCTATCCATTCTGGTATGCCCTCTTTGAATTGGGCTTGGGTGTCCTCTTTCTGACTTGGTCTTTGGGTTGGATTTCCTTGGGTCAAGCCATCCTCATCACTGCTGGCTTGACCTTGGGAATCTATGATTTTCGCCATCAGGAATATCCTTTGCTAGTCTGGATGACTTTCCACCTAATCCTCATGGCCTGCACTGATTGGAATCTGGTTATGGTCTTCTTTCTTGTCCTCGGAATCATGGCTCATTTTATTGATATCCGCATAGGCGCAGGAGATTTCCTCTTTCTAGCTTCTTGTTCTCTCATCTTTAGCGCGACAGAATTACTCATCTTGATCCAGTTTGCTTCTGCGGCAGGGATTTTAGCCTTTCTTTCGCAAAAGAAAAAGGAAAGACTTCCTTTCGTGCCTTTCCTCTTACTTGCTGCCTGTGTGATTATTTTTGGTAAGCTACTGCTTGTTTGATAAAGTCCTGAATTGGCTCTCCTTGGTGGAGAGCTTTTACAATTTTCGAACCGACGATAACGCCATCTGACACCGCATTGAAGCGTTCTACATCAGCCTGACTAGACACACCAAATCCTGTCAAGACTGGGATGTCAGCTACTTGATGCAATTGTGCTAAGTGCTTGTCCAAGTCTGCACGGTAATTTCCTGACTTTCCTGTCACCCCATTGATGGCAACTGCATAGATAAAACCTTCTGCACCTTCAATGAGTTCCTTTTGACGGTCAATTCCTGTCGTCAAGCTAACTAGGGGGATCAAGGAAATGTCTGTATCTGCCAAAAAGGGCTCTACAAAGTTGGCATGCTCATGAGGCAGGTCTGGGATAATCAAGCCCTTAACTGCTGTATCTGCCAGATCTTTGACAAATTTCTCCACACCGTACTGAAAGAGGGGGTTGAAGTAGGTCATGATGACAAGTGGAACTTCTGTTTGAATGGTTTTCAAGGTTTCAACCAAATCCTGGGTAGAAGTTCCATGAGCTAGACTGCGCAAGCCTGCTTCTTCGATCACAGGTCCATCTGCAACAGGATCTGAAAAGGGAATGCCCACTTCAATAGCTGAAACACCCAAATCTTCTAAAAAGTGGATTGTTTCAGCGAGACCATCCAAACCTTTCTCATGGTCTCCAGCCATGATATAGGGAACGAAAATTCCTTTTCCTGCTGCTTTGATAGCATTCAATTTTTCTGTTAGAGTCTTAGGCATGAGCTTCTCCCTTCTTTGCTGCATCTGTTTCCAAGCGGTCCTTGACTTGAACTACATCCTTGTCCCCACGACCGGATAGGCAGACAATCATTGACTTGTCTGGACCAAGTTCTTTGGCCAATTTCACTGCAAAGGCGATAGCGTGGCTAGATTCCAAGGCTGGGATAATCCCTTCCACACGAGACAAGAGCTGGAATCCTTCCAAGGCTTCCTCATCTGTCACGGGGACATAGCTGGCACGTTTGATATCGTGGTAGTGAGAGTGTTCTGGACCGATACCAGGATAGTCCAAACCTGCTGAAATAGAGAAAGCCTCAAGAATTTGACCATGAACATCTTGGAGCACATCCATAAGCGAACCGTGAAGGACACCCGGACGACCCTTGGTCAAAGTCGCTGCGTGGTGCTCTGTATCCACACCAAGTCCAGCTGCTTCAGCCCCATACATAGCTACAGACTCATCTTCTACAAATGGATGAAAGAGACCAATAGCATTAGAACCACCACCAACACAGGCTACTAGGGCATCTGGCAAATCTTGACCTGTCAAGTCACGGTACTGTTGTTTAGCCTCTCGACCGATGACACTTTGGAAGTCACGAACGATTTCTGGGAAAGGATGAGGTCCCAAGGCAGAACCAAGGATATAGTGGGTATCATCGATATTTGCCACCCATGAACGAAGGGCTGCATTAACTGCATCCTTGAGCACGCGCGAACCATCTGTCACGGCCTCAACCTTAGCTCCCAAAAGCTCCATACGAAAGACATTAAGGGCTTGGCGTTTGACATCTTCCTCACCCATATAGATGGTACATTCCATGTTAAAGAGGGCCGCAGCTGTTGCAGTTGCCACACCGTGCTGACCAGCACCAGTTTCAGCGATAATTTTCTTTTTACCCATGCGTTTAGCCAGAAGAACTTGTCCCAAGGCATTGTTAATCTTGTGAGCCCCTGTATGGTTGAGGTCTTCCCGTTTGAGGTAAATCTTGGCTCCTCCGATATGCTGGGTCAAGTTTTTTGCGTAGTAAAGGGGAGTTTCACGTCCTACATACTGGCGTAAGAGCTGCTTTAATTCCTCTTGGAAACTGGGGTCTGCCTGACTTTCACGGTAGGCTTTTTCCAACTCCAAAACTGCTGTCATCAATGTTTCTGGGACGAAACGTCCGCCGAATTTTCCATAAAATCCATCTTTATTTGGTTCTTGATATGCCATGCTTTACCCTCTCTATAAATCTTCTAATCTTTTCATGATCTTTCTGTCCATCTGTCTCCACTCCACTCGATACATCTACTGCATAGGGAGTAAAGTGTTGAATTGCTTCTTCTACATTGTCTTCATTAAGCCCACCTGCGATGAAAAATGGCTGGGCTAGTCCAGACGTATCCAATCGTCCCCAGTCAAAGGTCTGGCCACTCCCAGCCACAGGGGCATCAAAGAGGAGATAATCCGCCTGAGAATTGGGGACATGACCATCTCCATCCACCTGCACAGCCTGAATGCTGGCACAAGGCAGATTCTCAAACAAATCATCTGCTACCTGACCATGAACTTGAACCAAGTCCAGACCAACTTTTTCAATCACTTCTAGCAATTCTGTCCGACTTGGTGAAACAAATACACCAACTTTTTTAACGTTAACAGGAATGAGCTTTGCCAGCTCTGTAGCCTCTTCCAAGGTCACCTGTCTTTTACTGGGTGCGAAGACAAAACCGATATAGTCTGCCCCTGCTGATACGGCTGTCTCTACCGCTTCTTTGGTCAACAATCCACAAATCTTAACCTTTGTCAATCTGCAACTCCTTGATTCTCTGGGCTACATCTTCTGCCTGCATGAGAGCTGTTCCCACCAAAATTCCGTTAAAGTATGGTGCTACTCGTTCCGCATCCTGCCCTGTGAAAATAGCAGATTCAGAAATGTAATAGCGACCTTCCTTAAAGTGCTGGACCAAGTCTACACTGGTCTGCAAATCGACCTCAAAGGTGGTCAAGTTGCGGTTATTAACCCCAATAATCTCAGCACCAAGTCTGTGGGCCACTTCTAGTTCAGCTAGATTGTGAGTTTCCACCAAAACTTCTAGACCTAGCTCTGTCGCATAATCATACAGTTCCTTGAGGCGTTCTTCTGATAAAGCCGCTACGATGAGCAAGATAACTGTCGCACCTGCATTGCGAGCTCGGATGATTTGCTTTTCATCGATGATAAAGTCCTTGTTGAGCGTTGGAATGTTTACCTGATTGGAAATCTCTCGCAAATAATCCAAATGCCCTTTAAAGAAAACCTCATCTGTCAAAACCGAAATCATCACTGCGCCGTTCGCTTCATAAGTCTGGGCCTGTTGCACAATATCCACATCTAGATTGATATCTCCCAGACTAGGGCTAGCCTTCTTGACCTCAGCGATTACCTGCAAACGGTCCTGGTGATTCTTCAAAAATGCTGCCAAGCGATAGGTCTGGCGCAAGGGCTGGATTTCCTCCAGCTCCATTTGCTTGACCTCACGCGCCTTCTGCTCCAAAATTCGTGCTAAAAATTCCTGACTCATTTTTGGTACTCCTGTAACAGTCTGAGTTTTTCAAGGGCCTTGCCACTAGCAATTACTTGACGGGCCAAGGCAACTCCTTCCTTGATACTAGCTACCTTACCATTGGCATAGAAACCAAGACCAGCATTTAAAACTGTCGTTTCCAAAAATGGACTTGGTTCATTTTTAAGAACGCTGAGCAAAATTTCTGCATTTTCCTGAGCATTCCCACCACGGATATCTTCGATAGCGTAGCGTTCCATCCCCAAATCCTCTGGAGTAAAGCTTGATAAGGTAATTTCGCCATTTTCAAGAAGAGCAATCTTGGTTGTCCCGTTCAAGCCAGCTTCATCAAGACCTTCTGGTCCAGCAACTACGATGGCACGTTTTCGCCCCATATTTTTCAAAACCTGAGCGGTACTTTCTAGCAGCTCTGGACGACTAATACCAAGAAGCTGTGTTTCCAAAGCCATTGGGTGAATCAGTGGACCAGTCAAGTTCATGATTGTTGGAATTCCCAATTCCAAACGAGCTGGCATGATGTATTTCATAGCTGGATGCATATTTTTAGCAAAGAGAAAGACGATTCCAGTTTTATCGAAAACCTTACCTAGTTCAGCTGGTTTGAGGTCAAGATTGATGCCTAATGCTTGAAGGACATCTGCAGAACCCGATTTAGAAGAAATCGAACGGTTACCGTGCTTGGCCATATGAATGCCACCACCAGCCAAGACAAAGGCTGCAGTTGTGGAGATATTAAAACTGAAAGACTTGTCTCCACCTGTACCGCAGTTATCCATAGCATCATGGATTTCAGTTGGAATGTGTTGGGCATGTCCTCTCATGACTTGAGCAATAGCTGTGCGCTCTTCCGGTGTTTCCCCCTTCATCTTAAGAGCTAAAAGGAGAGAAGCAATCTGAGCTTCTGTTACGCGCCCAGTTACGATACGCTCAATGACATCCGTCATTTCCACACCTGATAAATGTTCAAATTTTGCTAATTTTTCAATAATCTCTTTCATCCTAGTTTCCTCACTTTACAACCTTCTCGATAAAATTCCGAATAGAAGACAAGCCATCTGGCGTTCCGATGCTTTCTGGATGGTACTGGAAGCCATAAATCGGCAGGCTTTTGTGTTGAATTCCCATAATAGCTTGGTCATCAGTCGAACGAGCTGTCACTTCAAAGTCTTCAGGCATTTCTTCAATCAAAATACTGTGATAACGCATGACTGGACGACCATCCTCAATGCCTTGATAGAGAACAGATGGCGCTTCAAAGTTGATATGGCTCTGTTTCCCATGCATGACTTTTGGAGCCAAACCTAGCTTGCCACCAAAGACTTCTGCAATGGCTTGATGACCCAAACAAATCCCTAGAATTGGCTTCTTGCCTGCAAAGTCACGAATCATGTCTTCCATCTTTCCGGCATCCACTGGCCAACCAGGACCGGGAGAAAAGACCAGACCATCTGCTTTTTCAGCTTCTTCATACAGCTTGGAATCATCATTTCTCAAGACCTGCACTTCTGCAAAATTCCCAATGTATTGAGCCAAGTTATAGGTAAAAGAATCATAGTTGTCAATCAATAAAATCATGGTCTTAGTTCTCCAATTCTAGTCATAGATTTAGCCTTGTTAATGGTTTCTTGGTATTCGTTTTGGGCGATAGAGTCATAGACAATCCCTGCCCCAGCCTGCACATAGGCTGTTTGATCTTTGAGAATCATGGTTCGGATGGCAATGGCGAAATCCATATCACCCGTCGCAGACAAGTAGCCGATTGCTCCTGCGTATACGCCTCGTTTTTCCGTCTCCAGTTCATAGATGCGTCTCATGGCCCGAATCTTTGGTGCTCCTGAAACTGTTCCAGCTGGAAGTGTAGCTTTCAAAGCATCCATGGCAGTGAGGTCTGGAAGCAAACGTCCCTTGACCACGCTGGTCAAATGCATGACATAGCGGAAAAGCTCCACTTCCATATACTTGGTGACTTGGACACTGGCTGTTTCAGAGATGCGGCCGATATCATTGCGCCCCAAATCTACCAACATCCGATGTTCTGCTGTTTCCTTCTCATCAGAAAGCAGGTCTGTCGCCAAGGCCTTGTCCTCTTCATCTGTAGCTCCTCTTGGCCGCGTACCAGCAATCGGATTGGTTGTCACGATACCATTTTTGACTGAAACCAAACTTTCAGGACTGGCACCGATGATTTGATAATCCCCAAAATCATAGAAATAGAGATAATTAGATGGATTGGTCACGCGGAGATTTCTGTAGAAGTCAAATGGATTTCCAGTAACTTCTGCTGAGAAACGCTGACTGAGCACACATTGGAACATATCACCATTACGAATCAAGTCACGAGCGGTTTCCACCATTTGCTCAAACTTCTGAGGAGCGATATGCGGTTTGAAGTCTAGAGGAGATAGATCCAAATCTTCAAATTCATTTGGAGCAGGAATGCGTAATTCCTCAAGCACTTGGTTCAAGGCTTTTTCCAAATCTTCTTGACTGCGATCGCTATAAAGAGCATCCTCTATGACATGAATTTTTTCCTTCTTATGGTCAAAGACCATATAACTCTCATAGACAAAGAAATGCATGTCTGGCGTCCCAATGGTATCTTCAGGAATTTGACCGATTTCTTCATAGAGCGAAATCATATCGTAACCGACAAAGCCAATAGCTCCCCCACCAAAAGGGAGATCTGAATGGTGTTGGCTCTTATGAGTCACTTCATAAAGGAAATCCAAGGGATCCCGATCAATCACTTGACCATTTTGATAAAGGACTCCATTTTCAAACTGAATCTCAAAAACAGGATTATAGGCTAGGATAGAAAAACGAGCGGTTTCCTTGTCTCTCGGAATACTTTCTAAGATCACCTTGTGTTGTCCTTTTAAGCGCATATAAGCCAAGATTGGTGATAAGACATCTCCATGAATGATTCGTTCCATTGTAATTTCCCTTTCAGTTCTACTTCTAGTCCGTGGCGACTGTATGAAAAATCCCCACGCAAAATAACTTGCGTGAGGACGAAATTCGCGGTGCCACCTCAATTATAGGATTTCTCCTATCTCTCATTCCTGTCTCAGAACTTTCCTATAACAGGCTGTGCGATAAAGGGCACTCCCTTGAGAATTATGTTTTCTTCTCTCGTTTCAGATGGACCCAACCTTACAGCTTTCTCTGCTTGTTTCCAGCAACCACAAGCTCTCTGTGAGAGAAAAGACTGTAATTTTTCCATCTTTTATTTTTTAGCTTCTAGATAGTCTGCAATAGCAGCTACATCCTTGTCTCCACGACCAGAGACATTGATGATGATAACCTCATCTTTACTTAGTTTCGGTGCACGTTTAACCGCTTCTGCGATAGCGTGCGAACTTTCGATTGCTGGGATAATCCCTTCAGTCTTGCTTAGAAGGAGCAAGGCTTGAACAGCTTCTTCATCTGTCGCTGCTACGTATTCTACGCGACCTGAGTCTTTAAAGTAGGCGTGTTCTGGGCCAACCCCTGGATAGTCCAAACCAGCTGAGATAGAGTAAACTGGCGCCAGCTCTCCATCTTCCTTAAAGACTGCATAGGTCTTCATACCATCGACAATTCCGACACTACCTTTTGTCATGGTGGCTGCGTGCTTGTCTGTATCAAGTCCATGCCCAGCAGCTTCGACCCCAACCAATTTGACTTCTTCATCAGCCACATACTGCGAATAAGCACCGATGGCATTGGAACCACCACCTACACAGGCAATGACGTAGTCTGGTAAACGACCTTCTTTTTCTAAGATTTGACGACGAGATTCTTCACTGATGACCTTTTGGAATTCATGAACAATTGTAGGATAAGGATGAGGTCCTACAGCAGATCCCAAAACGTAGAAGGCTTCAAGGTCATTCATCCATGCTCCAAAGGCTGCATCGACCGCATCCTTGAGGGTACGAGTGCCTGTTTCAACTGCATGGACAGTTGCTCCCATCATCTCCATACGGAAAACATTGAGACGTTGACGCTCCACATCTTCTGCCCCCATGTAGACATCACAAGCCATACCAAACTTGGCTGCAGCAGCTGCTGTCGCAACACCGTGCTGACCAGCTCCTGTTTCTGCAATCACTCGTTTTTTGCCCATACGTTTGGCAAGAAGGATTTGACCTAGAACGTTGTTGAGCTTGTGAGAACCAAGGTGATTAAGATCTTCTCGCTTGAGATAAATCTTAGCCCCACCTAGGTGGTCTGTCAAACTTTCCGCAAAATAGAGCGGTGTTTCGCGACCTGAATAATCCTTCAAGTAATGGCGAAATTCTGCCAAAAATTCTGGATCATCCTTGTATTTGTCAAATGTCACTTCCAACTCATCCAACAAAGCCTGAATTGGCTCCGGTACAAAACTGCCACCAAATTGTCCAAAATATCCTTTAGTTGTCATAAAATTTTCCTCTTTCAGTATTGATTTCAAGATATGAAAAAGCCCACACACAGATTGGATTCTGTGTGAGGGCGTTGGTAACGCGGTGCCACCTCAATTATAAAGGGACTATTCCCCTTTACATCTCTGCCTTGTCTAACAACAAGTTGCACTGTAAGGTGTGCGCACCGAATTTTCATTGTTTCAAATTCATTTTTAAAATCAGCCCACTTTCACTACTTCCAACCACCTGTTCACAATCACCACAGGCTCCCTGAAGATCAAAAATAGTTACTTTTCTGATTTGTTGAGAATATTATATGCTATTGTCCGCTTTTTGTCAAGATTTTTTATTATTTTTTTCCAGAACCGAGGATTTCTTCAGAAATTCTCACCAAAGTCTGAACGATGTAATCAACTTCTTCATCGCTTAATTTTGTATGAAGAGGAAGCGTAATTTCATTTTCAAAGAAGGCATAAGCTCTTGGATAATCTGCCATATCAAAACCAAGATTCTTATAGGCTGTCAAGAGAGGAAGCGGTTTATAGTGTACATTACTTGCAATTCCTGCTTTGGCCAATTCTTGGATGATGAGGTTGCGTTCTTTTAAACTTGCTCCTTCTACATGGGTGATGTAGAGGTGGCGTGAAGATTCGACACTATCAGTCTTGTGTGCCAATGGACGGATGCGAGAACCTGCAAAACCACGATCATAGCGGTCCACGATGTCCTTACGACGTTGTAGCAAAGCTGGGTAACGATCCAATTGTACCAAACCAATCGAAGCCATGATATCCGTCATGTTGCACTTGTAGGCTGGTGTTACGATATCGTATTCCCATGAACCCAGTTGCATCTTGGCAAGGGCATCCTTTGTTTGACCATGAAGGGAAAGGATTTGGAATTCCTTGTACATCTCTTCGTCGTCAATAGCTGGATTGGCCTTCCAAGTCGCACTTCCTCCCTCAGCAGTTGTAAAATTCTTAACGGCATGGAATGAGAAGGAAGTAAAGTCAGCGATAGAACCAGCTGGTTGCCCTTTATAAGTAGATCCCAAAGCATGAGCACTATCAGAAACAATCACGATACGGTTAAAGGCTTTTTGCCACTTGCTAGCAGCTGTAAAGAGATCACGTTTTTTCTCCACGACTTGGAACAAACGGTCATAGTCGCACACAATCCCTGCAAGCTCAACCGGAATAATCACCTTGGTCTTTTCAGTAATAGCTTGCTCAAGCAAGTCATAGTCCATTTCAAAAGTATCTGCTTGGATATCCACCATGACAGGTGTCGCTCCTACGTGTGTGATGACACTGCAAGAAGCTGTATAAGTCATAGCTGGAACGATGACCTCATCACCAGGTCCCACTTCCAAAACACGCAAAATCAACTCAAGAGCGGCAGTCGCAGAGTTAAGGCAGACAGTCTTAGGTGTCTGTGTGTATTGGGACAAGCGACGCTCCAGTTCTTTTGTCTTCGGACCTGTTGTGATCCAACCAGAACGAAGGGTATCCGCTACTTCAGCAATTTCAGCTTCGGTAATATCGGGTGGTGAAAATGGAATATTGTAATTTGGCATTGATTTGCTCCTTTTATCTGTACTCATTTTCTCATGACTACATTATTTTAGCACTTCAAACACGGTTTGAAACATGATTTTGATGTCTCCAAGGAAACTAAACTCTCGGAGATAGGCGAGGTTATAGCGCATCTTTTCAGGAAGGACATGCTCTACATAGGCTTGGTCAACTGACAGACCTTTCTCCGTCATTTGACTGATGATAGTATCCTCATCCTTGTAGTTGATGCTGGCTGGAGAGGTAATCCCAGCTGGTAAGAGCAAGGTCGCCATCATTTCAGGGCTATACTGCTCGGTGTAACGTGGCACTTCAGGTCGTGTCCCAACAAAGGACATTTCGCCTTTAAGGACATTGACCAGCTGAGGTAGTTCGTCCAAACGCACACGGCGAATGAAATTTCCCACTTTGGTAATACGGCTATCGTTAGCAGAAGTCACCAGACTTCCTTTTTTATCCGCGTCAGTCACCATAGTACGGAACTTCCAAATCTTGAACGGACGGTTGTACTGGGTCACGCGCTCTTGCTTGTAAATAACAGGCCCCTTGCTATCCAACTTGATCCAAATGCTCAAGATGAGAAAGACTGGGGAAGTCAAAATTAGCAAAAACAAGGCCAGAACCCAGTCCAGGCAACGCTTGAAAATCAGCGAACCCTTCCTTTTAGAGACAAGCTGGTAGTAGGACTCAACCTCGCTTGATTGCATTTCCACGGGCAAGTCTTCCCATTTCAGCATGCTGTTTCTCCTTTGTTTTTATTATACTATTTGTCAACATTTTTCATTATACCACAAAATGGAAAAGGCGGTGCAAGAAATCTGTAATTTGAAGGATTTCCTTCTGATGTTCAATGAAAATCAAAGTACAGCTTTGAGGTTGCAGATAAAGCTGACATGGTTTGAAGAGATTTCCAAAGAGTATTAGGACATAGCTCCAGCCTGCAAGCTATACATCTTGTGATAGGTTCCTCCCAAGGCCAAGAGTTCCTCATGGGTTCCACTCTCGATGATACGCCCCTTGTCCAAGACGTAGATGCAGTTGGCGTCTTGGATGGTCGAAAGGCGATGAGCAATAGCAATGGTCGTCCGACCCTGTCTCATCTTAGCTAGGGAATCTTGAACCAAACTTTCTGTTTCAGAGTCAATATTGGCTGTCGCTTCATCCAAAATCAGGATTTTAGGCTGACTGGCGACTGTTCTAGCAAAGGCAAGAAGCTGGCGCTGTCCAGTAGAAAAGCTCGAACCACGCTCGGAAACAGGAGCATCATAGCCCAGAGGAAGGTCTTGAATAAAGGAATCCGCATCGACAAAGGCAGCTGCATCCTTTACCTGCTCATCGCTGATCTCTTGGTACATGGCGATATTGGACTTGATAGTCCCGTGATAGAGGAAGGGATCCTGTAAGACCAAACCGATATTCTTTCTCAACTCTTCATGACTATAGTTTCGGATATCCACATCATCCAAGAGAACTCGCCCCGACTGAAATTCATAAAAACGCATGAGGACATTGATAATCGAAGATTTCCCCGAACCTGTATGACCTACAAAGGCAATGGTTTCGCCCTTCTTAACTGAAAAGGAAATATCATCCAGAATCTGGTGTTTTCCATCATATGAGAAACACACGTGCTCAAACCGAATATTACCTTCTGTAATCTTTGCTTGGCTATCCTTTTGAAGGGGTTCATAGGTCCTCTCGTCAATCAAGGCAAAGACACGTCCAGCTGAGATCATAGAAGTTTGAAGGGTTGAAAAGTTTTGCGTCACCTCAATCAAGGGGTCAAAGAGCCGATTGATGTACTGGATGAAGGCATACATGGTTCCTGCTGTTATTCCCAGATAAAGTCCACGGTAGCCAAAATAGGCCATTAAAACGGCATAACCTAGGAGTTTTAGCAAACTCATGGCAGGACGTAAAAAGAGGGCGTCCAAGGCTACAGATCGGTTGGCATAGACCAAGTGTTCTTGGTTAATCTCATCAAATTCTGCTTGCAGGCGCTTCTCTTGATTAAAGGCCTGGATAATCCTGATTCCTTCGATGTTTTCTGCCAGCTTACTATTAATATCCGACAAGAGACTTCTGGTTTTTTCGATGATTTTCACTGATTTTTTCCGATAGAGATTGACCAAAAGGAAAATCAAGGGAAGAAAGAGCAAAACTAAAGCTGTCAAACGAAAATCCAGCACCAACATGGTATAAAGAGTGGTCAGAAAGATGAAAACTGCTGAAATAAAGCTGGATAAAATCCCTGAAAACATATCACTGATGGTCTCGGTATCATTGGTCAAACGAGAAACGATGGAACCTGCTGGCGTCTTGTCAAAATAAGACATGCCCAGTTTCTCCATATTGGCAAAGGCATCGCGACGAATATCTCTGACAATACTGTAGGACACCCGCGCAAAGAGAAGATTTCCAACATACTGAACTAGAGTTTGCAGGAGATAAAGACCATAGTAGACCAGCAAAACGGTCACGGCCAGTTGATTAAGATTGCTGAGGTACTGGTCGATAAAGTGGGAAGCCACAAGGGGAATGACACTTTTAATGACCGTCGTCGCAAGGAGAAAACTGAGTGCCAAAAAGGTCAGGAGGCCATAGGGCTTGAGATAGGACATCAAGCGCTTCAATACAGCCCATTGTTCTTTCTTATTCTGCATCTTCTTCTCCTTTCATTTCCAATTGCTGAGACTGGTAGGTTTGGGCATACCAGCCATCCAGAGCTAGCAAGTCATCGTGCGTGCCCCGTTCGATAATTTGACCATTTTGCAGAACCAAGATCAGATCTGCATGGACAACTGCACTAAGGCGATGGGCCGTGATGATGGTTGTCTTGTCCTTCCGCGTCTCCTTGAGGTTGTCGATGATAGCGTACTCTGTCTTAGCATCCACAGCTGACAAGGAATCATCTAAAATCAAAATATCAGGGTCTAAAATCATAGCCCTACTCATAGCCAGACGTTGCTTTTGACCACCTGAAAGACTGACTCCCTTTTCACCGATCAACGTATCAAAGCCCTGAGGCATGTCCACAATATCTTGGTAAACTTGTGCTAGCTTGGTCGCTTCCTCAACTGCTGAAAGGGGGAAGTTAGGATTACCGAAGCGGATATTGTCTAAGATAGAGGTCGCAAAGAGAAACTGATCCTGAGGGACATAGCCCATGAGACTGCGAAGGTCTGTCAGACGATAGTCCCGAATATCATGACCGTTTAGATAAATAGCTCCCTTATCCACATCGTATTCTCGCAAGAGAAGTTTAATCAAGGACGTTTTCCCAGAGCCTGTCTGCCCGACTAAGCCTAGGGTTTGCCCTTTTTCCAGACTAAAGTGAACATCCGTCAGTGTCTCCTCATTTTCAAAGGCAAAGCTGTCAATGGCGTACTCCAAACGTCCATTTTCAATACTATCCAGAGGAAACTCAGGGTCTTTTACAGGTGATTCCTGAGATAAAAGATCCTCAATCCGTTGGTAAGAAACCTTCCCTCGCTGAGTAATATTAAAGAGGAAACCGATAGCCATAAGAGGCCAAACTAGCATATCCAAGTAGCTAATAAAGGTGACCAGATTCCCAACCGTGATTTGCCCTTTCTGAACCATCAAAGAACCGACCAAGAGAGTTAAAACATAGGACGAACCAACAAACAAGAGAACCATGGGGTCAAAGAGACTGTCGTATTTCATGGTTTGGAGATTCTTTTGGAAGGTCAATTCATTGACTGCCTGAAAGGACTTGAGCTCGTCCGCCTGGTACCCGAAAGACTTGGTCACTTTAATACCTGATACGGACTCCTGCACCTTGTTATTGAGTTCAGAAAAGGCAGCTTGGGATTCGCCAAAGGCCTTGTGGGTCTTTCTCCCTAGACGACTGGTCGCATAAGCCATGAAAGGCAGGGGAAGAATGGCAACCAAGGTCATCTGCCATGAAATGCTAAAGAGCATGGTCAACAAGGTCACTAAAGCTGTGATTGAGGCATCAACCGCAGACATAACACCACCCCCTGCGAGACGCGTCAAGGCATTGATATCATTTGTAGCGTGTGCCATCAGGTCCCCTGTACGATAGGTCTGATAAAAGGCTGGAGGCATTTTTGTGAAATGCTCAAACAAGCGAGACCGCATAATCTGTCCCAGACGATAAGAAGTCCCAAGGATATACATACGCCAAACATAGCGCAGATAGTACATCCCAAAGGCTGCAAGAAGCAAGTAAAATAGGTCAAGAAGGAGGTCCTGCTGGGTTAATTGCCCCGATGTAATAGCATCAATAACCCGCCCCATAACCATAGGTGGAATGAGATTGAGTACGGAAACCAAGATCAGGGCCACGATTCCGACTAGATAACGGCGTTTTTCTAACTTGAAAAACCACCAAAGTTTTTGAATAATGGACATAAAATCCCTTTCTGATTGCAAATAGAAACCTGAGGCCAAGACCCCAGGTTTTTCTTATTCATAGGTTACGACTGTGACCGCACCCTTGTCATACTCAGCGATAAAGATATTGGCTACATTGTCATGCCCTTGCTTGCTGAGGTTATCAAGCAGCCATTCTTCGTTACGACCAATCGACTCCAAAACATCGACTTGGATCACACCGTCAGTCACAACTGGATACTTAGGATTTTCATCCCCCATTTGGACCACGATGAGTTGGCCATTTTGCTCCTGCACAGCGCATTTGACTTGCTTCATCTGGAAAATTCCTTGGCTACGAAGTTTGAGGGCTACATCCGATGCAGATAAGCCAACTGAACGACAGGCTTCTGGGTCAATCTGCCCATTTTTGATAAGGAGAGTTGGTTTTCCATCAATCAAGCGTTTGACAAAACGAACATTGTTATTGAGCCACTTGAGGGTCAAGACCAAAATCGTCCACATCATCAAAATCACTGCGTACTGCAGAATGCTGATGGCACTATTGTAAATCACCCCACCGATGATACCCCCGAGTACATAGTTCTGAATTTGGTCTATCGCTGAGTTAGGCGCTAGGTTACCCTTTCCTGTCACATTGATTACAAAAACCAGAGAAAAGAGACCCAAGGCTAGTTTGATTAAAATTTCGATATAATTGAGTGTCATTTGTTCACCTCCACCAATTCAATAGCGTCTGTTTGATTCAATTCTAATTTCTCTAAAAGATACTTGTCTGGTTGGCTCCCGTTCATGGCGCGGTAGAAATTTGGACCTACCTTGACAAGCGCTCCATCAGTGGCTGCAGAAGTATTGACATAAACTTCTGATTTATCCACTCCCAAGTCTTTGGAAACAACCTCTATGAAATGAAGGGAGGTTTGAAATTGGTTGTTAGAGGCTTGATTGGTCTGGTATTTTGAGATTGTCACCAAAAGCATGGCCACCAAGGTCAAGGCCAAAATCATGACCAATTCCCGAAACTTAGTCCCCTTTTTATCTCGATAGGCTTTAAAAGCAAAAAATCCTGTCACAGCTAATAGGACAATCCCTAAACCAAGCATGATGCCATTTTGCTGACCAATTTGGCTGAGGACATAGTCATAAGAATAGAATTTCATGTGTTTTCACTCCCTTTCATAAAATCATTCTTAATTATAAACGAAAGAGAGTGATTTTTCAAGCCATACGTTGGGGAAATGGACCTTTTTTTGGTATAATAAAATCTATAATCTGAATGAAAAAGGTAACTTTATGAAACTCATCTCATGGAATATTGATTCCCTCAATGCTGCCCTAACTAGTGACTCAACTCGTGCCAAATTGTCCCAAGAAGTACTACAAACCTTGGTCGCTGAAAATGCTGATATCATCGCTATCCAAGAAACCAAGCTTTCTGCCAAGGGTCCTACAAAGAAACACTTGGAAATTTTAGAAGAACTCTTCCCAGGCTACGAAAACACGTGGCGCTCTTCTCAGGAACCTGCCCGCAAAGGCTATGCTGGAACCATGTTCCTTTATAAGAAAGAACTCACACCCACTGTCACTTTCCCAGAAATCGGTGCCCCTTCTACCATGGACTTGGAAGGCCGTATCATCACCTTGGAATTTGATGAATTTTTCGTTACCCAAGTTTACACACCAAACGCTGGTGATGGCCTCAAACGCTTGGAAGAACGTCAGGTCTGGGATGTCAAATATGCGGAGTACTTGGCTGAACTAGACAAAGAAAAACCAGTCCTTGCGACCGGTGACTACAATGTAGCCCACAATGAAATCGACCTTGCAAATCCTGCCAGCAACCGTCGTTCACCAGGATTTACAGACGAGGAACGTGCTGGATTTACCAACCTCTTGGCAACTGGATTTACGGACACCTTCCGCCACATTCACGGCGATGTCCCAGAACGCTACACTTGGTGGGCGCAACGCAGCAAGACTTCTAAAATCAACAATACAGGCTGGAGAATCGACTACTGGCTAACAAGTAACCGCATCGCTGACAAGGTCACTAAATCTGATATGATTGACTCAGGTGCTCGCCAAGACCACACACCGATTATTCTAGAAATCGAACTATAAGGAGTTTCTTTATGAACTACAATGCAGTCATTCCTGAATTTATAGTATCTGACCTCGAAAAGTCACGCCACTTCTACTGCGACTTGCTGGGATTTTCTGTCGAATACGAGCGTCCAGAGGAGAAATTTCTCTTCCTCTCGCTTGAAGACTGCCAACTTATGCTAGAAGAAGGCAGCACAGAAGAATTAGCCCAACTAACCTATCCTTTCGGGCGCGGTGTCAATATTTCCTTTGGCATTGAAGATGTCCCTCAGCTCCACCAAAAACTGCTGGAAGCTGACTATCCTATCCATCGTCCGCTGACCAAAAGAGAATTTCGTGTTGGAGATCATTATATCTATCCTCACGAATTTGCAGTCTTGGATCCAGATGGTTATTTTTTAAGATTTAGCGAATAGAATAATCGAAGTCTACAATACTATCTAGCCTTGTAGGCTTTTTCGTTCGCTTTTATGATCTATTTACTAACAAAACATTTGATTTATAAAGCTAATTGGTGTAAAATAAAAACATTGGCAGTAGCCTGTTTAAAATTGAATATCATTTTACTTGTTTATGTCGTGAATTGGCACGACGTTTCTACAAGGTGCCGGAACACCTAACAATGAGTATGTCAGCTGAAGGTATGGTGTTGGCCATGCCTATTTTGGGGACTTACTTAGGGGATTAAGTAGGTCCTTTTTCTATTACATAGTAGAAACTCTATACAAGCAAATGAAGTATCTTTTAGACTTTAGGAGGTCTTATGAAATTATTAGAAGAGCGCATCCTTGAGGATGGGCATATCTTGGGGGACAATATCCTCAAGGTGGATTCCTTTTTAACCCACCAAGTTGACTTTAGCTTGATGCGAGAGATTGGTAAGGTATTTGCGGAAAAATTCGCTTCTGCTGGCATTACCAAGGTCGTAACCATTGAAGCGTCAGGCATTGCCCCAGCTGTTTTTACAGCTGAAGCCTTAGATGTCCCTATGATTTTCGCCAAGAAAGCTAAAAACATCACCATGAACGAAGGCATCTTAACCGCCCAAGTCTACTCCTTTACCAAGCAGGTAACCAGCACCGTTTCCATCGCTGGAAAATTCCTCTCACCAGAGGACAAGGTCTTGATTATTGACGATTTCCTTGCTAATGGCCAAGCTGCCAAAGGCTTGATCCACATCATCGAACAAGCTGGAGCAAAAGTTGAAGCGATAGGTATCGTGATTGAAAAATCTTTCCAAGATGGTCGTGATTTGCTTGAAAAAGCAGGATATCCTGTCCTATCACTCGCTCGTTTGGAACGTTTTGAAAACGGTCAGGTCGTATTTAAGGAGGCAGATCTCTAATGCAAAAACAAGAAAAACACTCGCAAGCAGCCGTTCTTGGCTTACAGCACTTACTAGCCATGTACTCAGGTTCTATCCTGGTTCCTATCATGATTGCGACAGCTCTTGGCTATTCAGCTGAACAGTTGACCTACCTAATCTCCACAGATATCTTCATGTGTGGGGTGGCCACCTTCCTCCAACTCCAACTCAATAAATACTTTGGAATTGGACTACCAGTCGTTCTTGGAGTTGCTTTCCAGTCCGTCGCTCCTTTGATTATGATTGGTCAAAGTCACGGTAGCGGGGCTATGTTTGGTGCCCTTATCGTTTCAGGGATTTATGTAGTTCTGATTTCAGGTATTTTCTCAAAAGTGGCCAATCTCTTCCCATCTATCGTAACAGGATCTGTTATTACGACCATCGGACTAACCTTGATTCCTGTCGCTATTGGAAATATGGGAAATAATGTCCCAGAGCCAACTGGTCAAAGTCTCTTGCTTGCAGCTATCACTGTTCTGATCATCCTCTTGATCAACATCTTTACCAAAGGATTTATCAAGTCTATTTCCATTTTGATTGGTCTGGTTGTCGGAACCGCCATTGCTGCTACCATGGGCTTGGTAGATTTCTCCCCTGTTGCGGCGGCTCCGCTTGTCCATGTTCCAACTCCCCTCTACTTTGGTGTACCGAGTTTTGAAATCTCATCCATCATCATGATGTGTATCATTGCAACGGTGTCTATGGTTGAGTCCACTGGTGTTTACCTGGCCTTGTCTGATATTACCAATGACCCAATCGACAGCACGCGCCTGCGTAACGGTTACCGTGCAGAAGGTTTAGCCGTACTTCTCGGAGGAATCTTTAACACCTTCCCTTACACAGGATTTTCACAAAACGTTGGTTTGGTTAAATTGTCAGGTATCAAGACTCGCCTGCCAATCTACTACGCAGCTGGTTTTCTAGTCCTCCTTGGACTCCTTCCTAAGTTTGGCGCGCTCGCCCAAATCATTCCAAGCCCTGTCCTTGGAGGGGCCATGCTGGTGATGTTTGGTTTTGTTTCCCTTCAAGGGATGCAAATCCTCGCCCGCGTTGACTTTGCTAACAATGAACATAATTTCCTTATCGCAGCTGTTTCAATCGCTGCAGGTGTCGGACTCAATAACAGTAATCTCTTTGTCAGCATGCCGACAGCCTTCCAAATGTTCTTCTCAAACGGAATCGTCGTAGCCAGCCTACTGGCCATTGTACTCAATGCCGTATTAAATCGGAAAAAGAAATAAAAAAGAGGTGTAGACCTCTTTTTTGTGTGACAAAATAAAAACATCTACTCATATATGCTAGTCTCATAGTCCTGAAAATCATCTGCATCAAGAACTATTTCACCATTCTTATACTTTTCTCTTACAATACGTTCAGCTTCATACTTATCTTCAGCTTCTATACTCACTAAACGGGTTAGAGTTTCAGTAATTTCTATAGTATACTTTTTCATCTTAAGTTTCTCTCCAATAACTCACTTATTAGCAATAATCTATGTTTTGGGCTTTCCAACCACTCTGGTAATTCATCTCCATATTCCCAGCTATATTTTTTATTCAATAAAGAAAGTTGTTTCTCATCACCAAACTCCATATTTTCAGATAACCACCTCACACAATCAGGGTCTGATAAAGTATAAACCATTACACATAAGTTTTCATAATTACTCTCTGTTTCATAATCAGGCCAGATGACTTTTAAGAAATCATACACCTCTTCTGATGCAACAAGTTGTTTCGTTTTCATAATTTCCGATACTTTCCTCTACCTTTAAATTCTATTATTTCTTTGTCTCTTAATATTTGAAGCTGTTGCCTAATCTTTTCTTTGATATGGTTGTTCTTAACAAAGATATTTTTTAGGTCACTTTCAAAACGATACATATCTTCAAGGGTAAATTCTGAACCCTCTATCTTATCTATACAATTTAGAATTTCTATTGTCCAACCTCTTACTGAAAGAGAGTTCTTCCTTAAAAATAAACTTTGCTTAAATTCTTTTGTAACTTTTTCTGGATCCCTAACTTGCCCATTTTGCACGAGAAATATTCTTCCTTTGGAAGGTACTTGTGATAAATCTATGTTACAACCAATCCAACCGGCGCGTCTAGAAGTCGGTGCAAGTGGTTTTCTTTGAATAATCGATTTCGGTGTGACAAATTGCTTCGGAAGGACAAGAAAGTTATTTACCTCAAAATTTTTTGTGTAAGTTAAAAAAAAGAAATTAGGATTATTATCTGCCTGCACACGCTCCATCATCGTTGCATAAGCACCATCATTGATTGTTGATGAAAAATTCCCTTTCTTACTTTTTAGTTCAAACTCCTCGCTACAATGATTACAGAAAAAATCTGCTACAGGCCTATTATTTTCAAAATGATTTAAGGGATTGTTCCCACAATTAGGACAATAAGACTGACGATAAACCCAATCTTCCGTTAGAATACGAGCCTTTTGGCTATTACTTTTATAGTTTTCTACTAATTCTAAATTAAATTGTAATTCCATTCAAAAATTCCTCACTAATATGAGAATTCACTCGATATAAGCAATTAAAATATACTATAACTAGTATACCACATATACGTACCCATTACCCCTGTATTTCACCACTCTCTTTTATATTTCCTTCTAACCTATTTCATAAATTAAAAATGAGTAGGCTATATTTGTCCTACTCATCTATCTCTATATTCTTACCTGTCTCTCATCTGACCGCTGGCCTGTGACAAACATGGTAAAGGTTGCCTTACAGACATTCTTACCCTCTTGATTGCTGATATCTACATCCACGACACAGGTTGTACGGCCTTGATGGACACATTCTCCTTTTATGGTCAACACATCATCGCGTTTCCCTGCCTTGAGGTAGTTGATAGAAGACTGAAGCGTCACTACGTCTAGTCCTAGCGAGATGAGCACCAAACCACTGATCTGGTCACAAAGGGTGAAGAGATAGCCACCATGGGCATTGCCATAGTAGTTGAGCGACGAGTCCACTACTTTGGTCGTCACCTCAACGTGGCCATCTTTCATCTCTTTAATTTCATAATTTTCAAAAGCTGATATAGCGTCAAAATGAAAATCTTTCATATTTTCCTCCTAAATTTCAAACACTATATCATACTACTACTTTTTACAAGACTAGGCAAGAATTATTCACTAGTCTGGTAAAATTCCAACCTGATTAACAAAGCGCATAAAGGATGCTTGTCCCTGTTCCGTTTGCTTGTAGACTCCTGCATCCTCAAGTACACGAGCAAAGATAGCACCCACAGAGTCCTTAACGATTTCAAGGGCTTTTTCTTTATCCGTCAGATCTGAATGTTGGACTTTGAGTTGGTCTGCCCATTCCTGATGATAAGCGGCAACTGAGACATCTTCTCCCACTAGGTAGTTAGCGACTTGCTCCACTTCTGCTTTCAGGCGTGGTGGCAAAATAGCCAAGCCCATGACCTCAATCAAGCCGATATTTTCCTTCTTGATATGTTGGACATCCTTGTGGGGATGATAGATGCCATCCGGATGCTCTGCCGAAGTCTGATTGTCCCGCAAGACCAAGTCCAATTCAAACTGTCCATCACGCTTACGCGCAATGGGTGTAATGGTGTGATGCGGTATCCCGTCTGTCTCTGCCAAAATTTGCACTGCAGGATCTGAATACTGACGCCATTCCTGCAATATCTTATCAGCCAAGTTGATCAAATCTTCTTTTGAATCCGAGGTCAAACGTAGCACTGACATAGGCCACTTGACAATCCCAGCCTTGACCTGATCAAAACCAGCAAATCGGAAAGCCTTTTGCAAAGGAGCCAATTCCATAGGAAACACGTGACGGCCTCCTTGATAGTGGTCATGGGTGAGAATAGAGCCTCCCACGATTGGCAGGTCGGCATTAGAGCCTGCAAAATAGCCAGGAAACTGCTCTACAATAGCCAGCAGACGCTCAAAGCTCTGACGACTGATAGCCATGGGGCGATGCTGGCCGTCTAAGAAAATACAGTGCTCATTAAAATAAGCATAGGGCGAATACTGGAAGCCCCACTCCTGACCCGCCATTTCAAAACGGATAATGCGGTGATTGCTTCGAGCTGGATGGTTAACCCGACCATGGTAGCCTTCGTTCTCTAGACAGAGTTGACACTGTGGGTAATTGCTAGCTTGAACCAACTTAGCTGCCGCAATCTCTTTTGGATCCTTTTCAGGTTTAGACAGATTGATAGTAATCTCCAGTTCTCCGTAGTCTGATGGTACACGATAAGCGATATTCTTAGAAATAGCCTTGAGCTTGATGTAGTCATTTTTCTGGCTGAGCTGGTAAAAATCACCTATCGCCTGCTCAGGAGAGTGAGCATAGGTTGTCCAAAAGTCACGATTAACCTGACTTGGACAAGGAGTTACCAAGTCCATCAGTTCAGAACCGAGGATTTCACGCGCAGTCTGACTGTCCTCAATCGTCTCTAATCGAACTGCTTCCTCGACTAACTGGTCCTTAAGGTCAATCAACTCATCCAGATCAGTCTCAACTTCCAAAACACCTTCACCCACTCGTGCTAAGACACGATTGGTTAGGTAGATTCGATCCATTTCCTCAAATGAACTTTCAGCAATGACTTCCGTGATAAATGCATCTAGAACTCCTTGACTCATTGATTCTCCTTCTTACTTTCTAAATAATCTCTGACAGCATCTAAATCCTGAAAAACTTGTTCTGTTTTATTTAAGAAAGACTGTGCTGGCATTTTTAAGTCTGGAATACAAATAACTGGTATCCCAGCTCTATACGCTGCTTCAATCCCTGCTTCACTATCCTCTAGTACTAAGCAATTCTCTGGTAAAACATTCAAATCAATACAGGCCTTTAAAAATATATCAGGGTAAGGTTTACTTCGCTTTACATCTTTTGCAAAAACTAGATGGTCAAATAGGGACAGTATCCCATTACTATCCAAAATCATTCTAGCTCTAGATTCAACACTTGAAGTTGCTAGAGCGATTGGAATACCTTCTCTTTGCAAAAAAGCAAGCAAATTTTTAGCACCTTTTTTTAAATTTACACCTTTGGCTAATATTCGAGCTTCCAGTTCATAAACTTTTTCCAAGGTTTGGTCAAAGTTCCAAGGTAAATCATAGTTATCTAAAAATCGTTGAACATTCTCCTCTTCCCTATGTCCACTGTATTCTCTAGAATATGTTTCTTCTGTGAAAGGAATTCCAAAATCTTTAAGCAATTCTTGATAAACTTTTAGAGAAATGATCTCAGTATCAGCTAATAAGCCATCTAAATCAAATATTACAGCGTCCATTTACTTCTCTCCTAGTCTAAAACGCGAGTGCCACCTGCAACTTCAGCGATATAGAAGCTTGGAGCATATCCAACGACTTCCTCATAGTGCTTGCCAACAGCTGCTTTAAAGGCCTCAACAGCATCTTTTCGCACCAAGGCAATGGCACAGCCACCAAATCCTGCCCCTGTCATACGAGCACCCAGAACACCTTCCTGAGCCCAAGCTGTGTGAACAAGGGTATCCAATTCCAAGCCAGTTACTTCATAGTCATGCTCCAAAGAAACGTGAGATGCATTCATCAAGCGACCAAAGGTTTCCAAATCACCTGCTTGAAGGGCTGCTTGAGCTTTAAGAGTACGTTGGTTTTCAAGCACAGCATGGCGAGCACGTTTTAAGCGATTTTCATCTTTAATCAGATAGCTGTATTGGTCAAAGGCCCACTCATCCAATTCACCCAAGGTCTGAATATCCAAGGCAACTTGCAATTCTTCCACAGCTTTTTCACACTCAGCACGGCGTTCATTGTACTTAGAGTCCGCCAGTTCACGACGTTTGTTGGTGTTCATGATAACAACGACATTGTCCTTCAAATCAAGTGGCACCAAGTCGTACTCCAAAGTGTTGGTATTCAGGTAAATGGCACGTTGGTCAGCACCCATACCGATGGCAAACTGGTCCATGATACCAGAGTTTACTCCGATAAAGTTGTTTTCTGTTTGTTTTCCGATTTTAACCAAATCCAAACGGTCTAGTTTTAAACCAAAGAGATGCTCTGCCACAACCCCTGTCAAGAGTTCCAAGGATGCTGAAGAGGACAAGCCTGCACCATTTGGGATATTCCCATAAACATAAAAATCAAACCCTTTGTCAATCACATGCCCAGCTTCTTGCAAGAAATGAAGAACCCCTTTTGGATAGTTGGTCCAGCTGTGCTCTTTTTCAAATTTGAGGTCAGCAAGAGGCACTTCGATGATACCCTTGTCCTCAAAGTTGGCTGAGTAGAAACGCAAAACTTGATCGTCACGCTTGCGAGCTGCACCATAAGTTCCCAAAGAAATAGCAGCTGGAAAAACGTGACCACCGTTGTAGTCCGTGTGTTCACCAATCAGATTGATACGACCTGGTGAAAAGAAAGTTTGGTCTGCTTCTTGACCAAAAACGGCAAGAAAATCTTTGCGAAGGGCTTCAGTAGTAAGATCTTGTGTCATATAAATTCTCCTTTGACTGTCCGTTAAGTCATCTTAACGTGTAATCGTTTTCTTCTATTGTATCCAAGGGATTTACCAAGGTCAATCCTTTTTACTAAACTTTTACTAAACTATCAGTAAAAATCAGAAAAATATGATATACTAACCTAAAAGGAGGAGGATTTATGGCTACCTTAAAAGACATCGCACAGCTAGCCTCTGTCTCTATTGCGACCGTATCTCGTGTCCTCAATCGCGACCAGAGCCTATCTGTCACAGAAGAAACCAGACACCGTATTTTAACCGTCGCGGAAGAGCTAGGCTATACTAAGCACCTCAAGACAGGCGAATCCCACAAACCAAAGCAAAAGATTGCCATTATCCAATGGGTCAGCGAACAAGGGGAGTTGGAAGATCTCTACTACTACCAGATTCGTCTCGGTATTGAAAAAAGAGCCCAAGAGTTGGACTATGATATCTTGCGCTATTTTAATGACCATCCTTTTACACTGAGCGAGGAAGTGATTGGCATTCTCTGCATCGGAAAATTTAGCCGAGCTCAGATTGCTGCCTTTGAAGAATACCAAAAACCTCTAGTCTTTATAGACAGCGATACCCTCTCATTAGGTCATACCTGTATTATCACTGACTTTTACACTGCTGTGAAACAAGTTGTAGACCATTTCCTCAGCAAAGGTATGAACCATATCGGAATTCTCACAGGCCTTGAGGAAACAACCGACCAGGAAGAAATTATCCAGGATAAGCGACTAGAAAATTTCAAAGACTATACCCAAGCAAATGGAATCTACCATGAAGAACTGGTCTTTCAGGGGAGCTTTACTGCCCAGTCTGGCTATGACTTGATGAAGGAGGCCATTCACAAGCTAGGAGAACAACTCCCACCAGCCTTTTTCGCAGCCAGCGATAGTTTAGCCATCGGTGCCCTCCGTGCCTTTCAAGAATCTGGAATTAGCCTACCAGACCGCGTCAGCCTCATTTCTTTTAACGACACTAGCCTGACCAAGCAGGTCTATCCTCCTCTTTCTAGCATTACCGTCTATACCGAAGAAATGGGCCGAGCAGGTATGGATATTCTTAACAAGGAAGTCCTCCACGGTCGCAAAATACCTAGCCTAACCATGCTGGGAACCAGACTGACTTTGAGAGAAAGTACGCTGCCATAACTCAACAAATATACCAACGCAAAAAATCCTAATAGAGAGTCTCAAATCTCCATTAGGATTTTCATTGTTAATCCATCACAATCATAGACTTAATGGTCTTGCGTTCATCCATATCTTTATAAGCCTGGTCGATATCTTCCAGTTTATAACTTGAAGTAAAGACGCGACCTGGATTGATGTCTCCATCAAGAACCGCTTTTAACAAAACTTGTTTGTCATAAGTGGTAACTGAGGCTGCTCCACCTGCCACTGAAATATTTTGGGCAAAGGTTGAACCAAGGGCACGGTTATTATAATGTGGAACACCGACAAATCCCATGCGTCCTCCATTATGAAGGACTCCAAGGGCCTGCTCAACGGCTGCTTCAGTCCCAACACATTCAAGGGCTGCATCTGCTCCACCACCGAGGATTTCACGCACCTTGGCAATTCCCTCTTCGCCACGTTCAGCCACAACAGCTGTCGCCCCTGATTCCAAGGCCATCTTTTGGCGGTCTTCATGACGGCTCATAAGGATAATTTGTGATGCACCACGCATCTTAGCTGCAATGACAGCGCATTGACCAACAGCCCCATCACCGATAACGACCACCTTGTCGCCCTTTTGCACATTAGCAACACGCGCCGCATGATAGCCTGTCGGCATGACATCAGCAAGTGTCAAAAGTGACTTGAGCATGCCTTCGCTATAATCTGAAGGTTGACCTGGAATTTTCACAAGTGCCCAATTAGCAAAGTGGAAACGGATGTACTCTGCTTGGACCCCGTTAGACCAGTTGGTGCCAATATGGCGGTCACAAGTCCCATCATAGCCAGCGCGACAGGCATCACACTCCCCACAGCCATGGGTGAAAGGTGCGATGACAAAGTCTCCCGGTTTGACCGTTGTAATAGCCTCTCCGATTTCTTCGACAATTCCAATGGCTTCGTGCCCACTATTTTGATGGCCGGATTCAATATCTGGATTACGGTAACTCCAGAGGTCCGAACCACAAACGCAAGTACGGACAATGCGGATAATAGCATCATCTGCTTCTATAATTTGCGGACGTTCAATTGTAGCAAGTCCAACCTGGCCTGCCTTTGTATATACTGCTGATTTCATTTAAAATTTTCCTTCCTTGTAAAGTTTAATTTTGTGATTTAAGCGATTTAAAGCCGTCTGTAACTGAGACAAGCGCTCCTCTAATTTTTTCTTTTCCTCTTCTAAAATACCAAGCCTTTCCTCTCTCGTTTCATCCCCCTTTTGGTAGAGCGACATATAGTCAACTAAACTGTCTACAGAGACACCCGCCGAACGGAAACACTTAATAAATTCCAGTGCTTCTATATCCTGATCTTGAAAGTCACGAATTCCAGTCGCGGTTCGAGTAATCGGTGGCACAAGACCAACTCGCTCATAATACCGAATCGTATCCGCTGAAATTCCTAATAAATCGCTGGCAGATTTAATATTCATATACTAGCCTCCTTTCATTATCTTCACTGAATTTAAGCAACTATAACTCATTCATCTTATTATACAACTTCGAGTTGACTCCAAGTCAAACATTTTGCATCTAATCGAAAAATTTTTTAAATTACCAAACAACTAAGTAAAGTTTATACAGAGCCTTATAGGATCAAACTTTTAAAATATTTAAACATGAAAGAAATACTCTATTTAAATACGTAGGTGCTTAATCATTCTTTACTTTTTACTAATGATGCCCATGCCTCTACTCTAACTCTCTCACCTTCCGCTTATGTTCCGCATGATTGCTTTGACTGCTATCCACTTCAATAGTGATATTCTGCACGCCTCTTTCTTCTAAACATTGACGCACCACTTCTTTGGTCCCCATCATCTGCTCCCAGTCCTCGATACAGATGTGGACAATAGCATTGTTCTCCAGACCATCCATGGACCAAATACTAAGTTGATTGACACTGTTGACATTGGGTAGAGCCTCTAAATCTTTCTCCAAATCACTTGTCTCGACCCCTTCTGGCACAGCATCTAGGAAAATTTTCAGTGCGCTCCAAAAGCGAGGAATGGCTTTCGACAGAATAAAGATAGAAATAACCAGCGATAAAAGCGGATCAAGGATATACCAATCTGTAAATCGGAGGATAATCGCCATTAGGATGACTGCCAACCAACCAAGAGTGTCTTCCAAAAAATGCAAGCTAAGAATTGACTCATTCTTTGTCTTTCCTTTACGAACTACCAGACTTGCTAGTACATTGATAACTACTGCAATGATTCCCAGCCAGAGGATGCCAGTCTCATTGACGGGTTGCGGGTGAGCGATCTTTGTGATATTTTCCAAGATCACTAGGACAGACCCTATCATAAGAATTACAGCCGTTAGCATGGCCCCTAAAAGACTAAAACGTTTGTAACCCAAGGTGTACTGTCTATCTTCTTCACGGTTTGAAGTTGTTTCTAAAAGGGCTGAGATGCCAATGGCTATAGCATCTCCCAAGTCATGAACAGAATCAGCAATAACTGCACTCGAACCAAAGATTCCTCCTGCGATAAACTCAACAATCGCATAGCTTAAATTTAAGAAAAAAGCTAACCAGATAGATGTTTTAGAACTCATTTCTCTCCCTCCTTTGGTATAATGGGTATATACATACTTCTTTCATTTGTATTATCTAATAAAATCCAAAGAAAGGATAGAAGCAAACTGTCAGTCCTGTTCAGTTCTGAACAGTTTGTCTCAAGTGTCTATATGCAAAAAAGAGACCGTCGAGTCAGTAAGACGAAAAAAGCCATCTATCAAGCTTTTTTACAACTTTTGAACGACAAAGGCTATGATGCCACTACTGTTCAGGATATCATTGACCTAGCAGATATTGGACGTTCTACTTTTTACTGTCATTACGAAAGTAAGGAACTCCTTTTAGATGAGCTCTGTCGCTACCTCTTTCACCATCTCTTTGAAAGGGAAGAACACTTGACTACCGAGGACTACCTCGCACATATCTTTTTACATTTTCAGAAAAACCAGGACCATGTCACCAGTCTCCTTTTTTCCAAAAACGACTACTTCCTCCGCCAACTACACAAGGAACTCGAACACCACGTTTATCCCATGGTGGCGGATGACTTGCAAGAGGCCTATCCAAACATTCCGGACTCCTACCTTCAGCATTTTGTTGTGACGAACTTTATTGAGACCCTAACTTGGTGGCTAAAAAAAGGAAAATCCTATACCGAAGACCAAGTGGTGAGATTTTACCTTGATGTAATTGAGATAAACTCTACAACTCCACTTGATAACTAAGCCTGTAAATCAGAAAGGAACCAACTATGTTAACTTCGATGATTCTAGGAATACTAACAATTGTACTAGCTCTCGCCTTCTCATTGCTTCACCTTGCTGCTGCTTTTTCAGCTATGAAACAAAAGAACTACAGTCTAGGAAATAAGTGCATTTTGGTCGGCAGTTGCCTCACCTCTCTGGCTCTAGCCATCTTTTACTTCGTCCCACTGGCGACCATTCTTCTATGGATTGTGGGCTCGAGTATCGTCTGCTATGGAGCCTACTGGAACGGCCAACAGAAAGAAAAACAAAATATCTCGCACCACATCGTTCGTATAACGAGCGCTATTATCATTACGGTATTATTCATTTTGCTCTAATATAAAAAAGGATCATCTGATCCTTTTTTACTTTTTTAAGCACTCTTTGCTGCCTTGCTCCACTGGTACCATCCAACTAGACTATTGATCAAGTAAATCAGGTATTTCCCTTGGATTTGCAGGCTTTCTCCCCACCAGAGATAGATTGAAAAGACATTTGTAGCTGCCCAGAATATCCATTGTTCACGGTAAACAGCTGTCATGAGGATTTGCCCTACCCCATTGGTCGCATCGGTGATGGAATCGCGATAAGGACGATTGGCTCCAATAGACTGATAAATGAACCCAAATACCAACCACCAAAGAACACTAATGGAAAGATACTTGGTCCAACCCTTGCCGTCCAGTTTACGCGCGACAAACTCTTGTTGTTCTTTCTTAAACTGGGCTTGATAAATCCAAACCAAGAGACCAATTGGCTGCATAATTGTAAAATAGAGAGTTGTTAAAACCTCACCATAGAAGCCTTTTTGAAGGGCAAGCACCAGATAAATGATGGAATTAATCAAACCAAATAGGTAGTTACTAGCACAACCTTCAGCTTCTCAAAGAGCAGAAAAAAGGTTAGTAAGGCTTGAGAGATGAATCATTTTAAAGGCAAACAATTCCAACAAGACGTCATCATTGTCGCTGTTGGTTATTACCTACGTTACAATCTGAGCTATCGTGAAGTTCAGGAATTGCTTTATGACCGTGGAATAAATGTTTGTCACACTACGATTTATCGGTGGGTTCAAGAATACAGTAAAATCCTCTATCATCTCTGGAAAAAGAAAAATAAACAGTCCTTCTATTCGTGGAAAATGGATGAAACCTATATCAAAATTAAGGGGCGTTGGCATTATCTCTATCGAGCGATTGATTCGGACGGTTTAACATTGGATATCTGGTTACGAAAGAAACGTCGAGCAGACGATAACAGCTATAAGTTAGAAGATACCGCCTATCAAGAAGATAAAGCACGCAAAGCAGAAACCGAAGATAAGCTAGCTATTGAAGCAATGAAAAGCAAGTACACCACGCTATTGCTAGAAAATATGTTGCTAAGTCCGTTTGAAATGCAAGATACAAAAATCATGGCAGGATTGCAAGTCCATGTTTACCCCCTCTATGACGAACTGAAAGAATTAAGAGGGCTAAATAGTGTTAAAGACCACTTGTCTTATGTTGCCAGCAGACGTGAAGAATATTCTAAGCATAATATCGCACGCTACCTCAAAAAAGCCATTGAACAATATCTACCAACGGTTAAAAGGCAGAACTTAAACCATGAGTGAAGACTTAAAAACGATCAAAGAGCTGGCGGATGAGTTGAGTGTTACAAAACAAAATATTCAATATCACTACCAAAGGTTACCAAAAGAATTACAGCTTAAAAGTTCCAATGGGTCTAATCTAATAAATTCTAAAGCAGAAAAAATAATTTTAGGTAAAGTAGAAAGTAGTAGCAAATCAAATACCAAAGATCAACAAATAGAAAAACTAACTAATTTGTTAGACCAGTAACAACGATTAGCCTTGCAAGATAAAAAGTTGCTAGAAGAATACAAGGCGGAAAATGATAACTTAAAAGCCCTCAAAATGCCCTCACAGGAAACAGAATTCAAACACTTAGACAATCAATATAAAGATGAAGTGAACGCTCTTAAAGAGAAGTTGGAAAATTTACAGGAACAAATCAAAGATCAAAAAAGGATAGAAGAACAAGAAAAACCAATAAAATGGTGGGGACTATGGCGAAAATAGATGATTCAGTTAAAAAGAAAGTTCCAGAATTGCGATTTAAAGGATTCACGGATGAATGGGAACAGCGTAAGTTGGGAGACGAAGTTCGAATAGTGATGGGACAGTCTCCTAATTCAGAAAATTATACTGATGATCCTAATGGGCGCTAAAAATGCGAAGACCTATGAAGACCTATTTTGTATTAGTCAAACAAAAAATCCAAAAGAAATGGTATATGATTATGACCATGAAACAAAGTAAAATCAAACCGAGTGATCTGAGGAAGCACCCGATGATCATGAAACGTTATTAAACACAAAAATCACCCATGTGAGTTCTTGCCAGAAGCTGAAGTTAATCCTTCAACCTGGAAAACCCGCAGAGGTGACTTTTTCTATACATCTCGATTTTTCTGGCAATAATCATTAACCGATAAATATGTCTGTGAATCACCCAGCGACTCCGCTATGTCCATAATCCGCGGTGGTAGTAATCCCACTCGCTGGACAAGTTCGTGATTGCTGAACAATTCCCGTGGACTGCCGGCGAAGCCAAACTTCCCGTGTTCCATAACATACACCGACTCAAACTCGGCGGCGACCCAATCCATGTCATGGGTGATGGTCACAACTTGGTGGCCCGAATCAGCCAACTGATGGAAAATTGCGGTCAACTTGCGCCGGCTTTCCCAATCAAGCGACATCATCGGCTCATCAAATAAATAAATCGCCGGATCCACTGCCAAAACTGTGGCAACGCTCAACAGCTTGCGTTCCGACAATGACAGGTCATATGGACTTTCAGCTGTTTTATCATCCAAGCCAACTCTTTTTAGAGCCGCTAAAGCCCGCCTCGTAATCGTGTCGTGGTCATCCATGACCTGCGCGACATTCCACTCCACCTCTCGTTGAACGGTCGGGTTGAAAAGCTGATCGTCAGGATTCTGAAAAGTAATCCCAACCTTCAGTAACTTTTCGACTGGTTTAAGATCATTAAAATTTTCTCCATCGATCTTAATCACACCGGTTTGTGGTGTCAGCAAACCCGTCAACAATTTGAAGAGCGTTGATTTGCCGGCACCATTTTGGCCGACAATCGCCACCATCGGATCGGCGAAGTGTTTGTCTTCAACATCCAAGCTAAAGGACCGTTCCGGATAAGTGAACGTCAGGTGGCTCAGTTCAATTGTGGACATAATGAACCTCCTTCAGATCAGCGTAATTCACCGGATACCGGCCATCAGCCAAGTGCCAATCCATTTTTTGAGCAAGTTGCTGGATTGTCGGGGCTGGAATCTGCCAGTCAGCTGCCAAATGATTAAACACCTCACCCGGCCTGCCCTGGGCTACCATTTGACCCTCGTGCAGCACCCACACAACGTCGGCGACTTCGCACAAATCGTCAATTTCACTGGTGACAATGAAGACAGTCGTCTCTTTGACTTGGGCCAGCCATTGGAAAAATTGCCGGCGGCCAAGGGGATCCATCTCACTGGTCGGATCATCCATAATCAAAACAGCCGGATTAGCCACAATCGCCGTGGCAATTGCCAACCGCTGGATCTGACCACCGGAAAGGCTCTCGGGACGCAAATTCAGCTGTTCAATCAGCCCCATTTGCGTGGCAACTTCTTCAACCCGTTTTTGAATCAGTCCTTCAGCCATTCCCTGATTAATCAAGTCAAAGGCGATTTCATCGGCAACCGTGTCTGCCAACCCGCTTAGTTGGCCAGCTGGATTTTGCAGTACAACTCCATTCATGGCATTATAAACGGGCCAATTGTCAGACACTCGCTGGCCAAACATGTGCCAATCGCCCTCAATCTCAGCAGACACAATTTTGGGAATGACCCCTGCCAGCACACGGCACAAAGTCGATTTGCCGGAGTGGCTATTCCCGATAATCCCAACCACCTGGCCGGTATGAACCTCCGCGTTAATCTGACGCAGTTGTGGTTGCTCAGTACCCGGATAACGGGTGGTCAAATTTTCAATTACAATCCGTTTATCTTCGTCCATATCTTCCACCCAATCAATAAAATTGCCAATCCAGTCAGACCAATGTGCAGCGTCCGCGACAGGCGATACACGCGCTGGGAGGTTCTGACAGTCCGGTTGAGATTATCAAAACCTCTCAGTTGGAGAGCAATCGACCGCGTCATCGATTGATCCAAGGTCTTAATCACCAATGGAATTAGAACCGGCAGGACTGACTTTAATTTCTGAATCAACGTTTTTTGCGGATTGGTTCCGCGAACTTTTTGTGCCTGCTGGATTTTCCGCATATTGCGCATCATTTCCGGCAAAATATAACACACCGACATCAGAACGTAGACGGTTTTATAAGACAATCCGGACAGTTCCAAATAGGCCGCGTTTTCTGAAATACTCGTGGTCACCATAAAAAAGCCACTGGTCAAAATAATCACCAATACTCGACAACCCAGAATGGTGGCGTAAATCAGGCCTTCTTTGTAGAACGACACCCCAAGCACAGAAAACAGCACAGTTTGATTCCGACTGTAAAATAACCCTTGGATGATCAGCATGGTGCAAATCAGAAACAGGCTGAATCCCAGCGCCTTAAAGGTGGTAGAACTCAATTTGGAAAATAACAATAGCAGTGTTGCGACAAGAATTAATCCGGCCTGAAGCAATAAATTCATACTGGCAAAGCTCAACAACGTCATATCCAAGATGAACAAGAGCTTAGTAATCGGATCGATCACCTGGTACCACTTGAGCTTGACCCGTGGCGCTCCAGAAATCAATGTTTTATCAGTCATCATTTATCATCGCTAAAGAAGTGCACCATCCGCTTCGGCAGCTGACGATAGATGAAGAATGCCAGGTAGGCCACGCAGACTTTATCCAAAATATCCAAGACAAACTCATCGGTAAATGAGGCCAGCCACACTGGTACATGATTGGCGACCATTACCGCAAACAATGAGTCACCCCAAGCGATACCGGTCTGACCACCCCAAAAGATGACGTTGAGTGGCGTTGAAATGACAGCTGAAACGATGGCAATAATAATAGCAGAAACAAATACTCGTCGCGCTGACGAGAACCACCCATTGGCGTGCAAAACTCCGACAGCAATCCCAATTCCGATGCTGGTAATCGCATACACGGTTGAAATTGGCGATAAGGTCAGCCCATAGATCACGTTGTTGATGAAACCACTAATGGCACCGGCAACCGGCCCAGCCAACATGCTGGTAAGAAAGGTTCCCAAAGACCCCAGCCAAACGGGCAACTTTAACCCCTCCGCCAAGGCTTTGGCAACATAGTTAATCCCCACGGCAGCGGGAATCAAAGTCATGGTGGCAGCACTTAACTTAAATTTCCACATACTGGTACGATGAATCGGTTCTGTTTTCATAATCTTCTCCTTTTGTTTTTAAAGAGCCGTGTCTGGATAGACTTTCGGACGCAACGCTCTATTATATATCTACTGAACTGTCTATACACAAGAATTCCATCCTTAGTCGACATGAGCTGGAAATCCTTATTTGTTAAGTAGTTCACAACACATTATACACTTATTATCTGAATAGTCAAGTGTATTTACAGTAAAAATTTAGAAAATCCTGAAAATTTCCTCTTATTTTCCATTTAAAAATGAAAATTATTAATTCTGACACCAAAAAAGCCCAGACAAGATTGTCTGAGCATTTTTCTATATGGTCGTTTAAAGAAGTTGAGTTTGACATTTTCAATCTATTTCTTCAACAAACCTTGTTCTTGTAGAAATTCTTTGGCTACTTGTTCTGCTGACTTGCCTTCAACACCGACTTGGTAGTTGAGCTGGCTCATCTGGCTTTCAGTAATTTTACCAGCTAGTTTATTGAGAACTGTCTCCAACTCAGGATGTTTCTTGAGAAGAGCTTCTTTCATAAGTGGTGCCCCTTGATAAGGTGGGAAGAGTTGCTTGTCATCCTCCAAGACCTGTAAATCATAACGCGCCAACTCTGCATCTGTCGAATAGGCATCCGTGATTTGAATATCGCCTGACTGAATTGCCTGATAGCGAAGGGCTGGCTCCATGGTCGCTACATTGAGATTGAGACCATACATTGATTGCAAGCCCTTATTGCCATCCTCACGATCATTAAACTCGAGAGTAAAACCGGCCTTCAACTGTCCTTCCACTTTTTTCAAGTCCGAAATGGTCTTCAAGCCATATTCTTGAGCAATCTTTTTCGGAACAGCTACAGCGTAGGTATTTTGATAAGACATAGGTTTAAGATAGGCCAGATGATCCTGTTTGGCAATGCCATCACGCGCCACCTGATAAACCTGATCTGGCTCATGACCCACTTTAGGTGATGGCTGAAGCAAACTTTCAGTTACCGTACCGGTAAATTCAGGATAGATATCAATATCGCCTTTTTTCAGAGCTTCATAGAGGAAGCTTGTTTTCCCAAAATTCGGTTTAACAGTCGCAGTCATACTGGTATTTTCTTCAATCAGCAACTTATACATATTAGCCAAAATTTCGGGTTCTGGTCCCAATTTCCCAGCAATCACCAAGTTTTCTTTCTCTTTTTGAGCTAGTAAGGCTGGACTATAAGACAGACCGAGCAATATGGTCACCAAGGCAAAACCAGAGAAAATCGTCCGCAATTTTGCTTTTTCCATCACTTTTAGTAGGAAATTAAAGGCAATGGCCAGCACTGCAGAAGAAAGGGCCCCAATCAAAATCAGACTGGTATTATTGCGGTCAATTCCCAAAAGGATAAAGGAACCCAGACCCCCTGCACCAATCAAGGCTGCCAAGGTCGCCGTACCGATAATCAAGACCGCTGCCGTCCGAATCCCAGACATAATGACAGGCATGGCAAGTGGAATTTCAAACTTCTTGAGACGCTCCCATCTAGTCATCCCAAAGGCAATCCCAGCCTCTTGCAGACTTGGATCAATTCCCTTTAGCCCCGTGATGGTATTTTGCAAAATCGGGAAAATCGCATAAATCACTAGTGCTGTCAAAGCAGGCAAGGTTCCAATTCCCATCAAGGGGATAAAGAGTCCCAACAAGGCCAGAGACGGGATAGTCTGGAAAATTCCTGCAATCTGCAAGACCCAGTCCGCCATCTTTTCATGATAACGAAGATAAACAGCCAAGGGAATAGCAATAAAAATAGCTAGTAATAAGGTCAAAAGTGACAACTGCAAATGTTGAGATAGAGCTGTTACCCAATCACCAAAACGATCCTGAAAAGTTGATATCAAATTAGTCATGAACACTACCTCCAAACAAGTCTGCTACAAAGTCTGTTGCAGGCGCCTTTAAAATCGTCTCAGGATTCGCCACCTGACGAATCTCTCCATCCTGCAAGACAGCAATACGGTCCGCCAATTTCAAAGCTTCATCCGTATCATGGGTCACAAAAATCGTTGTCATCCCAAACTCCTTATGCAATTCTTTCGTCAGAACCTGCAACTGTTTTCTCGAAATAGCATCCAAGGCCGAAAAGGGCTCATCCATGAGGAGAATCTTAGGCTGACCAATCATGGCACGGACAATGCCGACCCGTTGCTGTTCTCCACCAGATAATTCACTAGGCAAACGATTCCCATAGTCAGCTACTGGTAAACCAACCTTAGCCAAAAGCTCTTCTGTTTTCTGAGCAATTTCTTCCTTGCTCCACCCCTTCATTTCAGGAATGAGAGCAATATTTTCCGCAACCGTTAGATTGGGAAAAAGAGCAATGGCCTGTAAAACATAACCCGTAGAAAGACGAAGTTCACGCTCGTCATAGTCTTTGATGCGCTTGCCATCCATATAAATATTTCCATCAGTTGGTTCCAAGAGACGATTAATGATCTTAATCATGGTCGTCTTACCGGACCCAGAAGGCCCAACTAAAACCATGAACTCTCCATTCTCAATCCGTAAATTAACATCTCTCAAAACATCTTTTTCTGTGTAGCGTAGCGCTACATTCTTGTATTCAATCATTCTTAGTCCTCTATTTAAAACTTTCCTCGGTTGGTCAAGTCTTCTACCTTAGGCATGACTTCTTTGTTGTCCCAATGCTCTACAATCAAGCCATTCTCTAAACGGAAGATGTCATACTGGGCATAGGCAACTCCATCAATCTGAGTCTGTCCATAGCTAACCACATAGTTTCCTTGTCCCAAAAGCTGGAAAACAAAGTCAAAAGTGACATCATGTTCAGCCACATAGTTTTTAAAAGCCTGACTTCCTTGGCCAATCTCATGATTATGCTGAATCAAATCGTCTGCCACATAATCACTCCACTGCTCTAGTTCGCCGTTTTGAAAGATTTCTGTCAAGAAACGGCGAACTAACTTTTTATTTTCTGCTGTCTTGTCCAAATCCTTGATCTCAAAATCTCCAAAAATCTGGTCTAATTGGTCATTTTCAGGTGTTCGATAGTAGTCAATCACATCCCAATGCTCCACGATACGACCATTCTCATCCGCACAGAAAGTATCTGTCGTCACCCATTGAGCTTCCCCACCATTGAGATATTGATGAACATGGACGAAGACTAGATTGCCGTCTTCAATAGTGCGAACAATTTTTATCTCACGCTCGGGATGGCGCTCAAAGAAATTTGCAAAGAAAGCCGCAAACCCTTCTTTCCCATCTGGCACACCTGTCGAGTGTTGGATATAAGTATCCCCTACAGACTGAGCTTGAGCCTCAGCAACTCGTCCGTCTTGAATAGCATGAATATATAGATTTTGGGCATTTTCAACTTGTTTTGACATGATTTATTCCTCATTTGCTTTCTCTTTCAGATTGTCCAAAATGCGTTCCTGATAACTTTCAAACTGACGAATTTCTTCCTCAGTGAATCCTTTATAAAAAATTGCATCCAATTTTTGACTGATACGATAGCCAACTTCTTTCTGAGACCAACCTCGCTCTGTCAACTTGACATATTTCTTTCTCTTATCTATTCCACATGGGCTAATGATGACCAGGTTTTGCTCCTCAAGTTTCTTAATCATGGTTGTGAGCGTATTGTTGGCGAGGCCAGTCGCCAGCGCAATATCTGTCACAGTTGCACAGCCAGTTTCACTATTCCATAAAACCGCTAAAATCTTTCCCTGTTCACTCCGATAAAGAGTCTCAGGATCCTGACTCAGTAACTTTTGAAAAATCCTCCCATTCAACAAACGAATATGGTGAGCTACCAAATGACTATCCTTCATGATCCCTCCAATTTATTTCTATATCAAATTGTTTTTATTGTAACACCTGTTATTCCATCTGTCAACTATTTCGATTTAGAAATAATTTTCACCAACAAAAAATCTCCTACCTAGAGTAGAAGATCTTCACTATTTATTAACTTAATCTGTCATTTCGGACACCAGTGTTCGATGTTCCAGTGGTAAGCTGCACATAACCAGCAAGAAGATAAATCCTGACTGTACCCAGAAGAGAGCCAAGTCAAAAATTCCATGTACAGCGACTACTGTAAGGAAGGAGAGATAAAGACCGATTATTGGTCGTTTACCAGACTCCTGACTCATATCCATCATCATGTGAACCGGGATTACCGAAGAAATGGATAGGAGAATGGTTCCAATCAAACCATAACTTAAAATAGTATCGATGTAAAGACTATGCGCGTGTTCGTGGTAAGGTGCATGAATTCTCGGGAAAGAATTCATATAGGTCAGCGGACCCTCACCCCAGATCGGATTTTGCTTGAACAAAGTCATACCCGCATTCCAGATTGAAACTCGCTCCTCCATTGAAGAATCTAGCGTTCCCATACGGACACCCAAATCGCTTGAGAAGAGGAAACAAAGGCCAATCCCGAAAACACCAATACTGAGCCAGAAGGCGCGCCAGTTTTTAATGGTTGTAAAGAGATAAATGATGGCACCAGCAATGATGGCAGGAAAGGCTGTTCTATTTTGCGTAAAATTCAAACCAAATAGATTCACAAAACCTGCTAGCACACAAAAGACTTTCAACCATCTTAACTTCGTCGTTGTAAAGAGGTAAAAGGCAATCATGATACAGAAGCAACAGATAATCCCATAGTAGTTAGGATTAAAGAAGGTGACCTCTGCACGGTTCTGGTGCCATACTTGCATATTGGGCGAAAGAAAGGCATAGTTAAATTTCTTTACAATTTGGAAATGCTCCAAAGTAGCAAAAGCCGCAGAGAGCACACTACCAAACAAGATTGTCTGCAGTATCAGTCGAAAGAAAGCATGTGTCAGACGTTTCTGGTAAAAACTAAAGAAAATGAGGAAGAGAAACATCAGTAAAGATGCAACCAATCCAAGCCAGTTCTTGGCGACAATAGAGATGATACTACTGTAGGCAATAAAAAAGAGAAGTACAGGATGTTTGGCCAATCCTTTGATAATTCCCTTCATCTCCCCAGTAACAAGTAAACCTATCAAATATAAAGCAAAGAGGGCTAAGAACAAATAAAAAGGTAAAAAGATACTTATGATCATCAAATACAAAAAGAAATCTTTTTTCGAAAGCCCTCTTATCTTATCCAGTAATCCAATTGATTTCAAAACGGATCCTTTCTGTTCTGGATTTCTCCAGAAGATAAATGCTAAACTATCTTTATATTCTACCATTTTTTCCGTCATTTGGGAACAGTGAACACGCTACCAAAAAGAAAAAATCAGTGAATATTTAGAAAAATTTTTAAGGAGAGAAATTTTACAAAGCAATTATTGCTCCCCTACAACTATTCATTTCCCTAAATTAAAGAAAGCTGTGGTAGAATAAAAGAAAGCTATAAAAATCACTATAGAACAAATCTGTATAAAGGAAAATCAATGAAATCACACCAACTAGTCTACCAAATATTAGCTAGAGAAAACGATTATGTTAGCGGAGAAAAAATCGGAGAAGAACTGAATTTAAGCCGTACATCTATATGGAAAGCGATCCAACGTCTTCAACAAGAAGGCCTAGAAATTGACAGTATCAAAAATAGAGGCTACAAGCTTATTCAAGGCGATTTGATATTGCCTGAATTGATTCAAGAGAACACCAACTTAACCATTCGCTACAAACCTGAGACAAAATCAACACAAACAGATGCAAAAGAAGGGATTGAGGCTGGAAACCAAGGAAACACACTCTATCTTTCAACCTGTCAAACAGCAGGTCGTGGCCGCTTTCAGAGGCCCTACTATTCTCCATCTCAGGGAGGTATCTATATGTCCCTGCATATTCAACCAAACCTCCCATATGATAAACTCCCATCCTATACTCTCCTTGTAGCTGCTGCAGTCTACAAAGCCATTAAAAACCTAACTATGATAGAAGTAGATATCAAATGGGTAAATGACATCTACTTTAAAAATAAAAAAATGGCAGGCATCCTTACTGAAGCTATGACGTCCGTTGAAACAGGTTTAGTGACAGATGTCATTATCGGACTTGGTGTAAACTTTGCTATAGAAGACTTTCCAGATGACCTAAAAGAAAAAGCAGGCAGCCTATTTATGCCACCTGCACCAATTAGTCGCAATGAGCTCATCAGCGAAATATGGAATTGTTTCTACAATACGGATTCAGATGAACTACTTTATATCTATAAAGAAAGATCAATCGTTCTTGGAAAAGAAGTTACCTTCCAGCTAGATGGAAAATTGAAAAAAGGTCTTGCAAAAGAAATCTCAGAATCCGGCCAACTTCAAGTCGAACTTGAAGATAAACATACTATCTGGCTAAATAGCGGAGAAATATCACTAACAAGTTGGTAATAAACAAATCCCCCTTTTAACGATTTAGAAGGGGGATCTGCTTATAAAAAAAGAGCCCAGCAGCTCTTATCGTACGGAGAATGGGGGATTCGAACCCCCGCGCCGGTTACCCGACCTAACGATTTAGCAAACCGTCCTCTTCAGCCTCTTGAGTAATTCTCCTATTAATGGGCACGAGTGGACTCGAACCACCGACCTCACGCTTATCAGGCGTGCGCTCTAACCACCTGAGCTACGCGCCCAAGTTCAAAAACTTGGTATGAACTTTCGTTCAAAGCGGGTGACGAGAATCGAACTCGCGACAACAGCTTGGAAGGCTGTAGTTTTACCACTAAACTACACCCGCTTAATAAAACAAAATATGGCGCGAGACGGAATCGAACCGCCGACACATGGAGCTTCAATCCATTGCTCTACCAACTGAGCTACCGAGCCAAATTGCGGGAGCAGGATTTGAACCTACGACCTTCGGGTTATGAGCCCGACGAGCTACCGAGCTGCTCCATCCCGCGTTAATATAAAAAGGAGGATGTGGGATTCGAACCCACGCACGCTTTTACACGCCTGACGGTTTTCAAGACCGTTCCCTTCAGCCGGACTTGGGTAATCCTCCATTATTTACAATGGACCTTGTAGGACTTGAACCTACGACCACTCGGTTATGAGCCGAGAGCTCTAACCAGCTGAGCTAAAGGTCCAACAAGATCAATATAGCGGCGAAGGGGATCGAACCCCCGACCTCCCGGGTATGAACCGGACGCTCTAGCCAGCTGAGCTACACCGCCATGAATCGGGAAGACAGGATTCGAACCTGCGAC